>JARRLJ010000044.1:0-8426 GCA_037387025.1 Gemmatimonadales bacterium | reverse complement strand
TAGTCAGATCCCGGCTGCCCCGCGAGCTCCTACGCAACATCGCCCGGTCGGGCAAGTCTCGCATGACACTCTCGAATCCTCTGGGGGCTCCGAGGAGAGCTACGATCGAGCCCTCTTTGATGCCGAGTTTCTTCACCAAGGGAGTGCCGGAGTATCCGTCGAGCAGCGTGCGAGGCGCTACTGGTTCTTCCGGTGGATTTGCTATCGCCCGTCTGATGGCACCACGGATGCTTCTCCAGGTTGCATACACCGCATCCGGCACCTGCTTCCGTATGCGTGCGACCTTTTCTGCATCACCGTCCACAAACACGACTGGCACGTTGCGCGTAGACTTGTAGTGCCTGACAGCAAGAGCCATGTCCCTGCCCTGTGCCGGTAACCTCGTGAGATCGACCACGAAGACCTCCGGCGGTCTTTCCCGCATCTTCTTCAGGATGACAGGGGCCGATTCGTCAAACTCGACATGAATGCATCGAGTACTTGTTTGCCAACATCCTTCCAGGGGCGTCCGAACCAGATCGCGGACGGGACTCCCCCGGCAGCGAATGCCAACCAGGCAATGGTACCAGTCACTCGGAACACGGTGACGTAGCTAGCATCAGCAGGTACGGTTCCGCTCACCAGGAACGCGATAACGACAGTCACTGACAGATAATACAGCCACGAGTAGAGAACACCCTTGCCCATAGATGGAAGGCCACGAGGAACTATGGTTATGAACCCTGTCGGCTCGGCCTCGAACCTGAGTCTGACCTCGGGCCGTAGAATCTCCTCCCGAGAGGACATGTGTGGCAAGTTGTACTGTCCAGGTGGGAGAGACAGCGCGCTGAATGCTTCTCGCACGGCCTTCTCATCGGGTAGAGCCTTGTAGTCCGATTTGTGATATGGCAGGACAGCCCACACGAGAAAGCTAGCGATCATCACGACAATTGCGGACAATAGGATCGCCAGCCACAGAGAAGCTATCGTAACCATCGTAGCCTCGGCTATAGGGTGTGCTTAGGATCTGCGTGATTGTCGCGCCGAAATGGCCGCTCATCGCGTCCGTGCCTTCCCTACGTGCCTGGAGTCGTCGGGTTTCGACCTCTCTTCTCAAAATGCACCGTGTAGGTCGTTTCCGAGCCCCAGCCCCGAGCCGTGGCTGCAAGCTCTACGAGGCCCCTGCCTGACTCAGCAAGGCTCCCTGCCTCGCCTGAGGTCGATGCCGTCAGGAGACGGCGGACGGTCGCGCACCTTCCACCTCTCTCCAGCAAGACCTCATAACCCGCATCGCGAAACGACTCTGCTAGAGCCTCGAACGACTCGTTAGACCAGTCTACATCAGGAACGCCCAACTCGAGGTCGTGGCCTCCCAAGTTGTTTGCTCGCAGCGTCAGGTGCAGAACACCAGGGGCCTGCTCTCGCTCCAGTACCATGACACTGCCGCTGACAGATTGCTGAACGAACTCTGACAGAAACCGCCGGAGGTGGGTGGCGTCGACGTGTCGTTTGCGGGCTGGGCTCTTCTGAAGAAACCATAGAAATAAAAGCGTGCTCGAGATCGGAATCAGCCACAGCCACCAAGGCAAAGTCATCGTTCGCGACCGGCGCCACCCACCGCACACTCACCAGCGGCTCCTTCGACAACAGCTACGCGAAGCTCATAATATCTGACTTTGTATCCGTCATCCTCTTCCGGGGCTATCATCCTGAGTTCCACCAGGTCGTCAAGCGACGTCATGAGCTCCGTATGTACAAACGGGAGATCATCGAACTCGGCACAGGGGACTGTTCGTGGATCCTCGGTAAGTGCCGCGCGAACAGAATCACTCAGAACGCGCCAACGATCTTCGCTCGAAATAGTCCAAGACCTAGATGCCCGGTGGACTCTCTCTCTAGGATCCACGTGGACCTCTACCGTGCCCGCCCCGAAGACGCCAGCGCAGAATCGGTCCCGGTTGGCAGCCGGTCTCCAGGGATTCCTGGGAGGCTTACGACAACTCAACGACTCGAGCTCGGCCGGCGAGATGCCTACGAGTCGGGTGAGACGCGTCGGCTGCGGCGGGCTGACACGGCAGGCCTGAAGCAGGACCGCGAGTAATCCGACGCAAAAAAAGTTGCCGCTACGCATGTCGTGATTACTCTGTTTCGCCCCACACCTCGGCTTCGAAGCTATACAACTCTGAACCTGGATCCTTCCACGCCCCCTTGGGCAGCCCGGCTTTCACAGACAGTGCGGCAAGAAACTCGTCTCGGTCCCAACCGTACGACTCCGGCACCTGTGGCAATAGGAGACCGGAGTTGTTGTGCTTCACGATCATCAACCCGTGTCGGCCGACCACTATGTCCTTCGGTAGGATCGACACGAAAGGTGACAGCGCGCTCACCTCGATTTCCAGGTTGGGCACTTCGTCGATAGTCACTGGTGGGAAGCGTGGATCGTCGGTCGCTGAGGCAATCGTCATGCGGACTACGGATTCGACGAGCGGCTCCCGCGCCACTACCTCGCCACGACAACCGCGTAGCTCACCAGTGTGACACTCACGCAACGTGACAAAGGTCGCTCGCCGTTCAAGCAACTCCGGAAGATCGGCTTCGAACTGTGGAAGTCTACCCTTACCGAGGTATTCTTCGAGAGTACGCCGGGCGAGCTTCAGCAAGATGCGTCGGCCCTCGGGCGATACAGACTCCCGCGACGTTCTCGTTGATAGATCCTCGTGCTCCTCAGCGGTCACCGAACGCGCTCCTCGCGGCTTACCTGCAAGGTAGGACCACGGTCGTCTGCGCGCCATGATGAGCTGTGAAGATGGTTCAAATCCTCAGTTGGTGTTGAAGATCGGATCTCCCAGGGCCTCCGCACGCGGCCGGATTCCCAGACCCGGCTCGGTACTAGCCGCCGTGCGCCCCTCGTGTCTCTGCGGAGCACCCTCTGCAGTGCTCACAGTTACGTAGCTATTGAAGTCAGTTGCCGTGAACAAGTATTCGGGCGGGGTACTGTGCGCTAGATGGGCGATTGCTGCGGTCGTAATGTCACCGCCCCAGCTATCCTCGATCGTCATGGCGAGTCCCAGCTCCACACACAGATCACGGACCAGCCGTGTCTTCGTCAGTCCTCCCAGTTTGCTGATCTTGAGGTTTACCGCATCCATAGCACCATCGGCGTAGCCTCTGAGCAACGGCTGGAGACCGTCGATGGTTTCATCGAGCACGAATGGGTGATCAGTACGACGTCTGATCGAAAGACACTCTTCGTAGGTCGCACACGGTTGCTCTATGAATACGTCTATATCGCGCACCGCACGCACTACACGTGCGGCATCCTTCATTAGCCACCCAGTATTTGCATCGGCAATCAATACGTCGCCTTTCTCGAGCAACGCCGCCACCGATCGAATGCGCTCCACGTCCGTCTCAGGATCCGCCCCCACCTTGAGCTGGAACTTGCGATACCCTTCCTCTCTGTATTCCGCAACCCGCCGGGCCATTTTCTCGGGAGATTCCTGAGAGATCGCCCGGTACAGGGGGAAATCGTCTCCGTAACGGCCGCCTAGAAGATGGCACACAGGTTGTCCGGTGGCCTGTCCCAAAATGTCCCAACACGCCATGTCGATGGCTGACTTCACGTACGGGTGTCCCAGCAGCGCCACGTCCATAGTCCGATTGACACGTGCCAACTGTGTTGGATCGTGCCCTACGAGGTGGGGGGCCAACTCGGCGATGCCGCTCCTCGCACCAGGCCCATATGCAGGGAGGTAGAAGGGGCCCAGCGGGCAGACCTCGCCGTACCCCACCAACCCGGCATCCGTTGCCACTCGGACGATGGTTGAGTCGAAGACTTCAACTGACTTGCCGCCGGACCAGTTGTAACTGCCTTCGTGAAGCGGCAGGTCTACCTGAAAGACCTGTATGCGCTCGATCAGCATGTTCTAGAGTCGGGCCTCATGCGCCCTCTACCACTATCATCCGGCTGGTTGCTGAAGCGTAGCGCATGGCTCTTGCCGGCTTGTACTCCTCCGACTCCCACCACTCCTTGGCACTGGCGACAGTGGGAAACTCCAACACCACAAGACGGTTGGGAGACCAATCACCTTCCAACGTCTCAGTTGCCCCACCTCGCACGATATACCGTCCTTCGTACGCAGCAACCGTAGCAGCGGCGAGTTTCTTGTATTCTTCGTACCGTGCAGGATCTTCGACTTTGATGTCCACTATGATATAGGCTGCCACTTGCGCTCCTTTTCTAGCGCGATTATGCTGCACCGCCTGATCCACATGCGAGCGCAACTCAGCATCTCCGCTCGTTGAGCACCTAGCTACTGCAGGGCCAGGGCGCCATCCCTCGACATCATTCCGCTGACGGCGTTGACAGGCTCTTGCTGCGCTCGATCGACTGGAGGGCCAGATACCTGTCTCCGAATCTGTCCATGTTCTCCATTTCCGTGGCGAACTGATCGTAGTGGCGTTCCTCGTCGGCCACCAGATCTTCAAAGATTCGCTTGGTCGCCGAATCAGCGTTCGCTCCACACTCATTCGCCCACTCGTTGTACTCCTTTGCGCTCTGCTCCTCCATGGCTGCCGCGCGTTCCAGCATCTTGCGCACATCTTGGACGGGTAGCGTATCCTCAGCCACATTCATTTTGACGTCACCGTTCAGGAAAAGTATGCGCTCGGCCGCCCTTTCGACGTGGCCCATCTCCTCGATAGCTGTCTTCTTGAAGAGACTGGCAAGAAGGTCAAAGCCCTGATCGTCACAGTGGAAATGGAAGTACATGTATTGGTGGATGGCCGCCAACTCATCCGCCACGGCCTTGTTCAAGTAATCAATGCTCTTCTCGTGCATTACGTTTCTCCGTCAATGGCATTCAGTCAACTGTGTCCGACACCGCGTTGCCCTGTGGATCAATCTAATCACGGGCAGTCCCACCTCGCATAACCATTCTGAACAGGCCACGCAAGAAGTTCAACCGCGGCACTCTCCGCATATAGTCCCTGTACTCCGGCCCGAACTTCTCACAGCAGAATCGTTCTTCTATGACACTCTGGGCATAGAAGAACGCCAATGCGCCGGCGGCTAGTCCGATTACCAGCGGATGTGGACGGAGACCTGCAAAACCAACAGCGAGAAGCGAGTAACCAAGATATTGCGGGTGCCTGACTATCCCATACAATCCTCGGTCGACGACGCGAGTTGTCTGGAAGTAGGGGTTCCCCTGATCCGCCTTACCGTACCTCGGCAGTTGAACGAACGGCAGAAAGATGAAGATGGCGGCAAGCAGCAGTAGGGCAACTGAGATGGCTTTGAGCCATGATGGCCCGGTTGCCTGGACGAACTGCACGGCTACCAAGAGCGCGATAGTGAAGCCGGTCGCTACCAGGCCAGCGGCGGGGGGCACCCTAGAGTCGTGTATAGCCGTCACTTCCTCCCGACTACTACGAGCCGGTTGGAACATTCCGGATCGTACGGATCTGTCGAGAAACCCGAAAAACAATTGACGTCGGAGAATCCTGCATCACTCAGCAATCCGGTGTAGTCGACCGGCAGCAGCACTATGTACTCGAAACTATCCACGAAGAACTCTTGGTTGCCTGGCTCGTGAACTAGATCCAGGACGTGAATCACTACAGTCTCATCAGCGTAATCAATCACAAAGACCCTCGACATATCGGTCCTGTTGATCTCTGGAATGAAGCGGGGACGATCTCTCAACATCTTGTCAGTCATCCCTTGACTGAGCACCAACACCCCTCCCTCGCGCAGGAGTCCGTGCATGTTGCGGAGTGCTGCCCTGACTTCATCTCTGTCGGCCAGGTGAGGCAAGGACGTTGTCAGGCAAAGCACGGCGTCGAACGAACCCGGCCGAAAAGGTGAAGCTCTGAAGTCGGCCCGTACGAGGGGTATATGGATACCGTACGCGTCGAGGTTCCTCCCTGCCCGCTGTAACATCGGTCGGGACACATCGGCCCCGACAACGCTCTTACCGGCCTCGTGCAGCCAATAGAGGTCGTTTCCGGTACCGCACGCGCAGTCGAGCACGTGTCTCACACCGAATTGCTCAAACAGCTCTTGGAAGAACTGTATGCGTTCTCCATCAGGTTCGTCGAACTTTTCATAGAAGAGCTCGTATCGTTCGGCGAACGTTTCATAGGGATCCTGATACATTTCGGCAGCGCACATGTGGCAAACTCAACCGGCGTCGTTAGGTCATACAGCTATACATCAAATTGCGACCTCCGGGGATCACAGGCCAGTCCAGAACCGCCTTCCCAGGCCCACTCATGCATTGTCTGCCCCCACCTTCCCCCGCCGCACGGCGGCTCTACTTATTCCGCACCCGTTCCGGCGGAGCCCCGCATCAAGGCTGACGTTCTGCCGCTCCGCCGGCCCTCCGCTATCTTTCCCCTAGCGACAAATCAAATTCACAGCGACATAACCAGGTCACCGGACCGTACAATCATGTCATACGAACACCTTCAATTCGAAGTCAAGGACAGGATCGCTTTCATCACGCTCAACCGGCCAGACAAGCTGAACGCCCTGAGCGACGCAGTGGTGGAGGAGTTGGCTAGCGTGGCAGACGAGATAACCAACCGGGGGGACATTGGCGGTGCAATAATCACCGGCGCGGGCAAGGCGTTCGTGGCCGGAGCAGATATCGGAGAGCTCGCCAAGCAGGACGCATTCGAGGCCAAAGCTCGTTCCTTGCGTGGTCAAGACGCCTTCAGAAGGCTGGAAATCTGCGGGAAGCCGGTCATAGCGGCGGTCAATGGCTTCGCACTAGGTGGCGGCTGCGAATTAGCCATGGCCTGCCACCTCCGGATCGCAAGCGAGAAAGCCAAGTTCGGTCAGCCCGAGGTGAAATTGGGCATCTGCCCGGGCTACGGCGGGACGCAGCGACTTCCGCGGTTGGTCGGAAAGGGCCGGGCTCTCGATCTCATCCTGTCAGGCCGTATGGTCGGAGCCGAAGAAGCACTACACATAGGCCTCGCAAACCGGGTCGTCCCACCCGACACTCTCATGGATGAAGCGGAGAAGATCTTGCGCGAGATCATGGCGATGGGGCCGCTTGCGATTCGGTTGTCGATCGAGGCCGTGGATCGCGGTTTCGATCAATCCCTCGATGACGGATTCTTGGTCGAGGCGAACAACTTCGGTTTGCTCGCCGCGACACGGGATATGAAAGAAGGAATGGCCGCGTTCCTGGAAAAGCGTGAGCCGGAGTTCAAAGGGAACTGACCGTGGCTCTCATACCATTCACAGTCGAATCCCCCATCACCAACCTCGCGGTAACGGTCGAGGAAGGAGCGGTGACGCGGATTGAGCTCCGCAGGCGAGGCAAGCGCTCTCCCCAAGGCGAGTTTGAGAATCAGGTATGGCGGGAACTGACAGAGTATCTCGCCGGGGAACGAAAGGATTTCACGTTTTCCACTCGAACGAACGGCAGCCGGTTCTATCAGTCCGTGTGGCACGAGTTAGTTCGCATCCCATATGGAGAAACTGTGACCTATGGTGAGCTGGCGCGATCCGTCGGCAAACCAGGTGCCGCACGCGCTGTAGGAACCGCCAATGGCAAGAATCCGGTTCCCATCGTCATTCCCTGCCATCGAGTGGTTGCGGCCGGCGGGAAACTTGGTGGCTATGGAGGCGGGCTTCCATTGAAGCGAAAGCTGTTGGACCTGGAGGCGGCCAATAGCATCGTCCTGCGGTAACCAGATGAGGATCGGGACAGAAGGAGCGGAGTGTGGAGAGCGTAGCCCACCGCTCCACGGTCGGGTCCGCGCAGTCCCCAGTCGGGAGCCCCGCTTCCCACTCCCCGCTCTCAGCCAACCCGGAGTGTAGGGTGAAACTGACTTCCATCACGATCAGAAACTTCCGCAACCTAGCGTCGATCGATGTGGAACTTCCACCTACCGGCGTAGTCGTCATCGGCGATAACGGCCACGGAAAAACGAACCTGCTCGAAGCGATCTACTACCTGGTACTGTTCCGGTCACTGCGGGGCGCCGCGGACCGTGAGTTGGTGAGGTTTGGCGAAGCGGGATTTTTTGTCGCGGGCGACGCCGGCCTGCGTCTCACAGTTGGATACGAGATCGCGGGAAGGCGAAAAAAGGTGACGGCTGGCGGCAAGGAGATACGCAAGCTATCCGACGCCGTTGGCCTCGTTGTAGCAGTGGCACTCTCACCCGCGGACCGCGCGATAGTAGATGGAGGACCAGCAGGAAGGAGACGTTACCTGGATGTCCTACTGTCTCTCTCAAACCCATCCTATCTCTCTGCGCTGACTGAGTTGCGGGCCGCGATGAAGCAACGAAACGCAGCGCTCAAACGCGGGAACGCGGCCGAGGCTCAGGCATTCGACCGCCCTTTAGCCAAGGCTTCCGAGCGCGTTGCAGCGACTCGATTCGAGTGGGCCCGACAATGGAGCGGCAGATTCGCCGAGCTATGCCAG
>JARRLJ010000043.1:0-8006 GCA_037387025.1 Gemmatimonadales bacterium | reverse complement strand
CGCAACTGGTCCCAGGTCATCGGCTGGTACTGGGCCGGCGGGCTCGACGGTAGGTCCACCTCCGCCGCAGCGGCCAGCGCAGCGATCGCACCCCGCCGGTCGGCATCGGGTATTCGCTTGCAGCGCTCTGTGAAGTGCGCTGTTGCACTGCTGCGCTCTGCTTCATTGGCGAGTGGGTAAGCGAGCTGCAATTCACCGAAGTCAATCGTGACTGACTGCCGGGCGGACGCGAAAAAGACGAACTCTATCTGATCCCACCAGAACCAAATCTCTCCGTCGAGAAAGCCGGTGACCACAAAAGTCGTTACCGGGCAATCAAATTCGGCGAACAGGTGGGACGCTACGGTCGCGTGGTCTCGGTAGCCATCATCAATGGTGAACGCGACGGTGCGGTTCAGCGGCGGTCCTTCACCTCTCAGACGATGAAACAGGTCGGTCAGGCCAGTCACGTCGTACTTTCGACGCCGCAGGTAATCCAGGGTGCACCGCAGCTCCGCTGGGTCGTGGCCGTCCACGCCAGAGCCCTGCTCACGGAACCGGTGCAACATGAAGACGGCTGCGCGCCCTCGCGTGAAACGAGCGAAGGGAGCCGTCGCGCCGGGCAGGCGCAGAACGTTCAGGAGTGCCTCTTTAAGTGGCGACATCAGCCGTGCAAGGCTCCGTTTCCTCCACTGTTGGTACCGGGACATCCCACGCGGCATTCCTCTTGCCGTTTATCTTAGTTCGATTCAAAGTCGGCACCGTCGACACGTAAGACATTGTGAAATGGCAACTTACATTACCGAGACCTGGCACATGCCGATGATTCCGGTAACGCATTGGGCACTGTCCGTTGTGCCACAGCAACGCCGGATCGCACTATAGTAATCGCCGCAGACACTTCAACCACCAGGTGAGCACTTGGATATAGCGATCGCAGTACTGGTAGCATCGACAGCCTTCGCCCTGTACCCATACCTGCTGTATCCGGTATTGCTCCGAGTCGTCGCTTCCCTACGGCGGCGTCGCGGCACAGCCCGCGAGCAGCGAGACTGGCCGCGTATCAGCATCACAATCCCGGACTACAATGAGGCGGCCGTCATTCGGTCGACTCTCGAGAGTCTCTTGTTGCTTGATTATCCAGCGGAGCGTCGCCAAATCTTGATAGTTTCCGATGCTTCCTCTGACGGGACCGACGAGATTGTTGCCGAGTACGCCGACCGCGGCGTAGAACTAGTGCGGCAGCTAGCTCGCGCCGGCAAGACGGCAGCCGAGAACGCCGCTCGCAGCGCGTTGCGAGGCGACATCATAGTCAACACCGACGCGTCCATTAGGATACACCCGCATTCACTGAAACCGCTGATCGCCGCATTCAGCGATCCGTCGGTGGGAGTGGCCTCGGGACGGGACGTGAGTGTAGCCCGTCTGGATGACGACTCCAACGTGGGCGAGTCAGGGTACGTCGACTATGAGATGAAGATCCGCGCGCTGGAAACGCGCGTGTCGGGAATCGTGGGAGCCTCGGGTTGCTTCTATGCAATCCGTTCCGATTTGCACGTCAAGCCTGTCCCGCCGGGTTTGAGCCGGGACTTCGCTTCCGCCCTGACTGCTCGCGAAGCCGGGTACCGCGCCGTTTCGGTCGACGAAGCTCTGTGTTCCGTCCCGCGCGTAGGCTCGCTGCGGACGGAGTATGGCAGGAAGGTCAGGACCATCGCGCGAGGAATTGCGACCCTACTCTACAAGCGACGCCTGCTGAACCCGTTTCGCTACGGTTCGTTTTCGTGGATGTTGTTCAGCCATAAGCTGTGTCGCTGGCTGGTTCCCTGGGCGGGTGTACTGGGGTTCCTGTCACTAGCTTTGCTTGCGCCCACTCAGACCTGGGCCGCAGCGATCCTAGCCGCGGCTGTTATCGGATTGTTTCTCGGCTGGGTAGGATGGGCATGGCCGCAGAGCCGCAACACTCCCCGGATCTTCGCCCTGCCGGCGTTCGCGCTCGTCGGCAACCTCGCGGTCTTGCATGCATGGATGAACGTATTGCGGAGAGTATCGACTCCGACCTGGGAGCCAACTCGTCGGGACGCCAGTGATATGTCTCCCCAGGGACATTCCTGATCCCGCGCGAACCCGGATCGACTGTGTGAGGCGGGCTATCAGTCACGGTGAAGTTGATAGCTGCGTCGTCCAGACGCGTGCAGGTGAACGATGATCTCGCCAACCAGCCCGAGGGCGACCGCCTGGATGCCGAGCACCACCAACAACACGCCAAGCAGTAACAACGGACGGTCGGCAATTCCCTGGCCGTTCAACCTTTGATACAGGAGCACCGCCAACACCCCACCGCCGACTGTCGCCAGGATGCTACCAATCAAGCCAAAGAACCTCAGAGGCTTCTCCGTGAACCTCAGGAGAAAGAACAGCCCCAGCAGGTCTATTACTCGGCGGAGATACACGCCGGGCCCGTACACTCGAGTCGACTTGTCGCGCTCGTGTTGCGGCACGGGGAGCTCAGTCACCGAGTAGCCTTCGCGCGCTGCCAGGAGCGGGAGAAACCGGAAGAAGTCGCCGTACAACGGAAGGTTCAGCAGGACTTCACGACGCATTGCTCGTACTCCGCACGCCACGTCGTGCAGTCTGGTGCTGGTCAGGCCACCGAGCACCAAATGAAAGGCTCGGCCCTGCAGGCGATTGAGCCACGAATCTCGCCTTGGCCACCGACGCGCTGTCACTACGTCGTCTTCACCGTCCGCTAGACTCTGGATCAGGTCTCCCAACGCCGAAGCCTGCACCCTGCGGTAGGCCGGAAGTGTCACGATGACGGGCGCGTGGCAGTGAGCCGCCGCCAGTCGCAGCAAGGCCGCTTCACCCATTGTCTGGCCCACTTGGAGTACCCGTATCGGCTGCCCTTGCGCAGCCAGTTCACGCAGCGGTTCCACCAACGGGCCACACCAGGGTTCCGCCGCGAAGACAAACTCAAACGTCCGCTTCGACTCAATGAGCGGCGGCGAGTACTCGTGGTAGAGTTCAACTAGATCCTCAGGCCGCTCAGTGATCGGCACTATCACAGACACATCAACTGTCACTTCCTGCTCGCCGGCTTCGGGCCGGAGTACCTTGATCAGCTCCATCAAATCTGCTCCTCATGAACGAGGGGAAGCTGCTCTCCCTCGCCCTTTCTGTGCTCCCACAGCGCCACTTCCGCCAAGAGCCCAAGCATGAGTAGATAACCCACTAGTCCCAGCCATAGCATCGCAGCTCCCGGGAAAACGACCGCATTGGCCTTCTCCGGGGTAAACCCCTGCGCGGCAACGACTGCTGCTACGCCTGACGCTACGGCGAACACCATCGCCACGAGTGCGCCGGCTGCCATCATAGCCAAGGGACGCTCGCGAAAAGAACGAATCATCTTGATGGTGAGTAAATCCCCCAAGACCTTCAGGATTCGCGACAGGCCGTACTTACTCGTGCCGTACTGTCGAGCGTGATGCCTTACCGGCACCTCGGCAATCCGCGCCCCAGCCGTTGCCGCTGCCACCGCCGGGATAAAACGGTGCATGTCGGAGTACAAATTCACACGCCTGAGCAAGTCTCGCCGATATGCTTTGAGGGAGCATCCGTTGTCTCGGATCTCGACTCTGGTAATCCGCTGAATGAGGCGGTTGGCAAACCAGGAGGGGATCTTACGCGTAACCAGCTTGTCTTGCCGGTTCTTGCGGTAACCGGCAACTAGATCGTATCCCTCCTCAAGCTTTGCCACTAGAAGCGGAATGTCGCGCGGATCGTTCTGCAGATCCCCATCCATGCTCACGACTACCTTGCCCTGCGCGTGATCGAAGCCCGCCTGCATTGCAGGTGTCTGCCCGTAGTTGCGAGCCAGCCGAATCACCCTGACCCTACCGTCCTTGGCCGCGTGCGCCTGTGCCAGCGCCACAGTGTCATCGCTGCTCCCGTCGTCGACGAGGATGAGCTCCCACGACGTGAATCCTTCCACAGCGGCGGTGATCGCTTCCACCAACGGGGTAACACTCGCCGCCTCGTTGTAGAGCGGTACAACAACTGAGAGATGTGGTTCAGTCTGGGTCATGTGCCTCATACCTCTCGCTAGCTTACCGCCGCCGCCATAACGTTGCATGGATGCAACAGCACCTGTACCTCCCCCAGATCTCTGGTTCGGTGTCTGAAGGAGTGGCGCCTGCGCCGGCACCGAGCAACGGTGCCCTCCCATGACCTCGCCCCGGCCCCAGCGGGCAGGAGGAAGGCTGCAATCAGATAGTGGCAAAGTGCAGGCCAGGACGGCCGCACCGAAGACCGGGATCGTGCGGTTCTACGGGATGGGACAGTTGAGGCAGTAGACCCTGGTAGCGCCGTCCCTTGCCAAGAAGGACGGGGGCCGGACATTCTCGAGCGAGTCCAACCATTGCCTTTGAGCCGGGTTCAGGAAATACGACCGACGCGGTTGGGTTTCCCCCGACGTAATCAGCCAAACGCGGCCATCGGGGTTTTCGATCAGGCTGTCCAGGGGTAGTGGGGTTTCGAGCAACCTGCTGCCAACGTAGATGTCCCGGAGCCCACCATCGGCCGCCCGCGAGAGGAATCCGCGGCTGTCCTGGTAGCTACGCAGCCAGTAGTCGATAGGCGCGCCGGCGTACCAAGTTTGCTGTAGGGGATCTTCTGCGATCACGATGTCATTCTCGGCCCGCTGCTCGTGAACGAACTGCCCGGCCGAAGCATGATCGGGACGGAACGGATACATGTGAACCGCCTCATTGACCGGCTCACCGTGATCGAGTCGCACCACCCGAATCGCCTGTAGTATGCCGTGGCCCCCAAGAACTCCCGACAACACGACGAGGCATCCCAATGCGAAGGTGGTCCTTTCCGTCCATCTGGGGACTCGCGTGCCGATCCAGTCCAGCAGCCACACGAGCCCGAAGCTCGCCACCAGCACGAGGAACGGATAGGCGGCAAACAGGTAGCGAGTACCTCCCCAGCGTGACACTGCACCGACAGCAGCGATGGGGAGCAGGCCGGCCAAGAGTGCCGCTCTCAGCCGCCGATCCTGCTGGGTGGCCGTGCGAAGAGCAACCGCAACGCACGCCGCGCCGAACAGCAACAGGATCAAGGGAAACTGGTAGGCCAGGTACAAAGGATACGGGTAGGGGAAGATCGATATCGCCTTCAGACCCTCACGCGGTCCGTTGGCCAGCACTGCCCCAACGGACCAAATGATGGCAGGGACGACAACGAGTGCCAGGGGAATTCGCGCTCGGTTCATCAGGACGGCGCGGTGGCCCGGCAGTAGGATCAAGAACACCGCGCCGGCGAGGCACGCCCCGTACACCTGGCCAACCCAGGCGAGTGCTCCTGCGGCCGCCCCACTAGCCACGACGGCTACTTGACCGAGAATCTGAGTGCCTCCGCGGTTGGCACCGACGGCCATGACTGCCGTCGCCAGCCCTGCTCCACCGCCTATGATCGCGAGCATGACCGACCAAGGTCCGGATATCGTGGTTGGCGCGGTGGCCCCGGCAGTGCTGTCGACGGCGACGCTGGGACGGAAGGCACCCGACATCCACTCACGGTACGGCGCCTGGGTGAAATAGTCGTGGTACATCCAGCCTGCCACCGTCACAGCGAGTGCGAGCACGACCAGTTTGCCCGTTGAGACCTGGGGTCGGCCGGGCAGGATCAAAGGAAGCACTGCGAACATGCTGAGCATGATGCCCAGTTGGTGCATGGACACGGCGCCAGCCGCCATTGGTACTGCAAGCGCGAGCCAGCGGTGCTTGCCAGTTTCTGCCCAATTCCAAATTGCCCAGGCTCCCACAAAGAAGAACAGGAGAAACGGCACGTACATCCGCGCCTGTCGCGAGAAGACCAGATGCCACTCTGAAACGGCGAACAGCAACGCCGCCAGGAACGCCACGGTGGTTACGCCGAACTGTCGCACTGCAATGAAGAGGAGTGGAACAGTCAAGATCCCGAGTACAGCAGTCGGGAGCCGGTAGGATACTTCGTTGTCCAATCCAACCACACGAGCGCTTACTGCATTGAGCCACGTGAGTGGCAACGCACGCCGATACTCCATCCCGGTCGGCATGCGTGCACCGTTTCCCTCAGCCAACGAGCGCGCGGGCATGGCGCTCGTTTCCTCGTCGGCGTAGAAACTCAGTGCCCCCAGGTTGATCAGTCTGGTGGGTGCCGCCACCAGGAGGAGTGTTGCTACTAGCAGGATCGTGCGGTTACGTGCCGACATTGATTCTCCAAGACGGGGCTGCGTGCTCGAGACGCCGAGTTCGCAAGTTGCAGGCCGGATCGGCGGGTACGTAGTGTGGTGAAGGACGTGGTCAATTCACACAGATCACACCAGGTGACCACAGAGGCATCCTGCCTTCGGATAGCAGACGGCTCCCCCGCCGATTCGTCGCGATTTCGTTGCCAACCGGAGGCACCCCACCAAACCAACCGGCCACCGGCGACGCACCCCTGGCAGATGGCCCATTTCTTTCAACGTAATGAGGCTTGAACTGTCACGACGTGTCCTTGGAGTGACCAGTGTGCCTTGGTATCAACAGACCCGATAGCGGGTACAATAGTCGATGCTCTCCAAGTACTTTCGGCTCAGACGGCTCGCCATGACTCCGAGGCGTCTCTTTTCCGCCAGTCTGTGCGTTGCACTTCTCGCTTGCACGCCGACTGAATCCCGGATCCAAGATGTGGTCGAAGTTGTGGTGTTTCCGCAACAAGTTGATATGACCGTGAGCGATACGCAGCGGTTTGTCGCATACGGCGTCACTGAAGCCGGTGACAGTGTGGCGGCCTCTGTCAACTGGAGCGCGACCGCCGGGCAGATCGCTGCCGACGGCATGTACACCACCGCAGATACGGCGGGCAGCTCCTTCGTGATCGCCACTCTCGCGCTGCGCTCCTCGCTGAAGGATTCCGCAACAGTAAACGTGACCGATCCTGGAGTGAAGCGGGTGGTTACCGCCGTTGAGGTCACTCCTTCCTCGGTGGTGCTATCGGCTGGTGCCACCCAGCCGTTCGAGGCTCGGGCTAGGGATCAGTTCGGAGGGGTCATGTCGGGCACGTTCAGCTGGTCTGCCACCGGTGGGACGGTCACATCGGGTGGGTTCTACGAAGCAGGCTCAGCCACTGGATCCTTCGTAGTAGCAGCGCAAGAAGTCTCGGGACTTGCAGATACAGCCAATATTACCCTGGTGGAACCCGTACTCACCACGGTGGAGGTCAGCCCGGCGTCGGTCTCGCTCCGTCCAGGTCAAACGCGGCAGTTCGCCGCGGTCGCCCGAGATCAATCGGGGGCAGCTATGCAGGGCACGTTCAGCTGGACGGCGAGCGGCGGCTCGATCACTTCAGACGGCTTCTACACTGCGGGAACAACGCTGGGTAGCTACGAAGTCGTGGCAACGGAATCGTCAGGCCTGGCGGATACCGCCGCCGTTTCGATCTCAGAACAAGCAGGAGCATTTCCGAACGAACCTGCCGGCTTGTCCGTGTTGGGTGAGCATTCATTTCCCGCCGGTTACTTTGAGAACTTTGCCGGCTCGGCAACCTATACGGCGCCCGGTGCCGCTTGGGTCATGCGCGACTACGAGCTGAGACTCCATATCGAAACCGACATTGCCGACGCTCCCATGAGTCCACCTGGAACCATGGGCATGGCCTATCCTGCAGGAATGCCCACTTCGGGGGAGCCGGCGTCGTTCGAATTCCATGTTCCCGAGCAGCGTGAGCTGTACGTCTCCTACCACTTCCTGATTCCGAGCAATCCAAACAACGGCATGTGGGAAATGGAGCCTGCTGGCGTCAAGTTTCTTGGTTACATCTCGTACGGAGATGACCAGCAGCAGAACGAAGGCACCTTCATGTTCAAGCCAGGAGGATTGCAGGCTGGGCCGTTGTTCGCGGAAACAGCATATGCCGGCAGACCCGGGTCTTGCCCCCTTTATGCCAATGAAGCCAACGCGGAGAACATCACGCTGGACGAGTGGCATCAGTTGGAAGTCTAC
>JARRLJ010000042.1:0-8808 GCA_037387025.1 Gemmatimonadales bacterium | reverse complement strand
CTAGTGGCCTGCGATAGCCGTTGTATCGTGGGTGGTTGAGGCCGAGTGTCTGGAGTCCGCTCCACACGCCGTGGTAGAGGTGGAGGCTCAACGCCGCCATGACTACGATGTACCCACCTGCTACCGGCCACGCCTGAAAACCAACAACCAGGTTGTTGTAAGCGTCTCCTGGAATGAAGTCCGGGTGCAGCGAGCCGACTGTCAAGTGAAGCAAATGGAAGACAACGAAGACAAGAAGTAGCAGTCCTCCCCAACGCATCGTGCGCGCTGCGACCGTGGTCTCTTCGACCTCTAGGCCATGCGCGTAATCCACGGGGCGCGCGCGGCTTCCGGCGATCCACAGCTGAATAGCCGGTATGACGTGGATCAACACCGCGAGCAGCAATGCGATGCGAATGAGCCACAGGAGCTGCCCGTGCATGAACAAGGGCGCACCCATATCTCTCAGGAACTCGGCATAGTGATTGAAAGTCTCGGGTCCATAGAAGGCTTTGAGATTGCCATACATGTGCCCGACAACGAATAGAACAAAAATGAAGCCCGTCACGGCCATTAACACCTTCTTGCCGACCGACGAGCGATAGAGATTCAATACTCGACTCATCGTCTCTCCAATGGCGAGAGCGTTTGAAGGCAATGGATGATACCCAGCGCCCCATGCACGGGGCAAGGACGAATGTCAGCGAGATGATCGCAGCACTCAGTGCGTCAGCCGCGCCAGGTACTGCCCGAATGGACCCTCAAATGGTACCGCCAAGTCCCAATCGGTTTGGGAGGCATAATGGCCCAGCGTGTCTGGATCGACATACAGGTGGGGAAACGGAGTCCCTTTTTCCCCCCCGAACTCCAGTTGAGATGTCACCTCGCCAACGTAACGACCGTCCTTGCGCCGCGCGCGGTCCAGCCCGATTCCGTGACTCTCGCGAAGATCTGTAGAGTCGGCCAGTACTTGGCCCCCAGGCCGGACCAAGCCGTGGAGTCGATCCAGCAGCTGCTCGAGCCCGGCCAACGTCCCGCTCAGCTCCAACCCGTTCATCATCATAAGTACTGTATCGAACGGGTCCGAAGTAAATTCGCGCACGTCTCCGCATCGAACGTCGCGCACCCCGCGTTCGCGCATCATTTGACACAGTTCGGGAGCAATCTCGAGGGCTACCACTGAAACGCCGCGCTGCTGCAATGCCAGCGCATGACATCCCGACCCGGCTCCGGCATCTAACACTACCCCACGACACAACTCCAAAGCGCGTTGTTCGATAGAAGGAAAGTCTCGAGGTGTGCGGAAGAAATACGCCACGGGGTGTTCGTCCCGGTCACCGAAATCGTCGTACACCACTATCTTGGCATCGTGGTCGCCGCTGTAGTACGCTAGCATGGCGTTCACGTGAGGCTGCCAGGCCGAGAGCGTCATGGTGGGAGAAGATAGCCAGGTGACGGTGGAGCGACAGAGCAGCGGCAATTGCGCTGCGTGGAGTAGAGCGCGAGCTTCACGGGTGAACACGATAGGAGACGGGAATGAATGCTTTGCTCCTGGCCGCTATCCTGGCCCTACCTGCCACGCAAGCTGACACCAGCTATCTGTACCGGACCCTGCTCGTGCGCGCCGCTCCGGGGAGCTTGTTGCCGGTAATGAACCTGTACCAGCAGCGCCTGAGCGTCTACGACGCTGGCGGTGCCGGCACACCATTCATTATGCGTCATAGCCAGGGAGACCATTGGGACCTGTTGCTCATCTTCCCCATGGGAACCTTCTCTGATTACTACAGTCCCGAACAGATATCCAGGCGCGAGCGTGCCGCCTCACAGTCGGGCGTGAGCGAGGCCGAGTTCCAGAGACAGCTGAGAGAGCACATATCCTGGCAAGAGGAAGTGTTCGTCCGTGGACCGGCGCTTGACGTCACCATGGCAGCGGTGAACGGAGGTAGCTACTACCACGTGGAGATGTTCTTGGCACTTCCCGGCAAGCGCGAGGAGCTGTTCGAAGAACGGGAGATGGAGAATGCATATCTAGCCCGCCTGGATCGACCTCAGAACCTGATCTTCACCCGAGTGGCCGGTGCGGCGTGGGACCTGTTCACGCTCGGCACGTACCGCGATCTGAAGCACTACGCCGAAAGCGCCGACATACCGGAAGAACGTGCGCAAGAGGCCGCGCTTGCGGCCGGTTTCGAAGGGGCCGATCGGATTGGGACGTATCTGAGAACCTTGAGTCAGCGTCACAATGACACGCTCGGCGGCAGGATTAGGTAGGAGGGCGCATGAGTGGGCATGAGCCGGCACGAATAGGCATGAGGACTAAACCGCCAGGAAACAAGAGCGACCAAGATCGAGGGCTGCAGAAAGGCCGGTAGAGAGTAGCGACCGGCGGCGAGCTGCGACAGATTAGATGCACGGGGAGGATCCATGTCGGACCAACTAGTCGGAACGGTGACGCACTTCTTCAAGGGCCCCGGCGTGGCCGTCGTGAAGTTGACCGACGGCGAGATCACTGTTGGTGACCAGCTGCATTTCGTGGGCCACACCACCGACTTCACGGAGACGGTGACGTCAATGGAAGTCGAACACGAAAAGGTCTCAGCAGCAAAGGCCGGGGACGAAATCGCCATCGCCGTGATCGATCGTGCCCGGGAACACGATCAGGTGTTCAGAGTGACGTAACCGGGGCTGTCTTCTGGCGACGGCCCCATCTCTGAGTCGCTGTTATTATTGCTCGGTCGGGTTCCCGATATCCAACGCCACCTTCCAAGTGCCGTCAGATCCCCGGCGCCAGACGGTCACGTAGCTGCCGGCGGAGACAACCGGCTCCCCATCTGCACCAATCCGACGCGACTCATACCGCCCAACCGTGTAACCGAGATCGCCTGACTCTGAAGCCTCCGCCAAGACCGGATCCCAGGTGAGCGAATATGTGGAATCCGCGAAAGCAGGGGCCATGAGTTCGTGGATGCTAGCATGGCCCGATACGATGCTTCCGTTGCGGAATTGAATTCCATTCTCTGCAAAGTACGATACCCATCCCTCTACCCCTGATTCTGCCGTTGCTGCCCCAAAAGCGCGGTCGGCCTCCATGATCTGCTCTTCGTAGTCAGTCGATCCACCGCCACCACCACAAGCGCAGACAGCGAACCCTGCCAACGCGCTACACAACTTCAAGTTCATGACATGCATGTATGTTGCCCTGTTTGTTGAAGCCTGCACTCAAACTACCGCTTCCCGACTCCCGGCAGTAGCCTTGAGATGCACCCGTCGGGGTTTGCTTGCAAGAACAGGTCTCAAACTGCGCGCAGAGGTCAAGATCAGGTGTCCACTAGTGATCACACCGATTCCGGTGGAGTGCGTCTCGACCGCTGGCTCTGGGCCGCCAGGTTCTTCAAGACGCGCTCCATTGCCGTCGAGGCAATCGGCGGCGGCAAGGTGCAGGTAAACGGACACAGAGCAAAACGGGCCAAGCTAGTCCACGTGGGAGACGAGATTAGGATTCGTAAGGGGCCTTACGAACACCTGGTGGAAGTGAAGGGCCTTTCGGAACGTCGTGGCCCAGCAAAGGATGCGCAGACATTGTACGAGGAATCCGCCGCTTCTCGTAAACGTAGAGAAACGCTGGCTGCTCAGCTCAAGGCAGTTCCGGATACCAAGTTCCGCGGCAAAGGACGTCCGACGAAGAAGGAAAGACGCGACATCGAGCGGTTCCGACGCGCTTGATGGAGACATAGGTGGAAACGATGAAAGCGATGCTACTCCGCAGCCAAGGCAACCCTTTGGAATTGACGGAGATCGACACGCCTGCTCCCGGACCGGGGCAGCTACTCGTCAAGACCCGAGCCTGTGCGGTCTGCCGCACGGACCTGCATGTGCTGGACGGAGATCTGCGCCAACCGAAGCTGCCGCTAGTCTTGGGTCACGAGATCGTGGGCGAAGTGGTCAAGCTCGGTGCCAACGTTGACGGCTACTCCGTCGGCGACCGAGTCGGCATCCCATGGCTCGGATGGACCTGCGGACGTTGCCGGCAGTGCGAGAATGGACGAGAAAACCTGTGCGAGCGGGCGCGTTTCACCGGCTACCAGATCGACGGTGGGTACGCCGAGTACGCGGCGGCGGACCACCGGTATGCGTTCGCGATCCCCAACGACTACCCCGATACGCAAGCCGCGCCATTGCTGTGCGCAGGTTTGATAGGGTATCGGTCGCTCGTTGCCGCAGGGGATGCCGAGCTACTCGGGCTGTATGGATTTGGCGCCGCGGCTCACATCATCGCACAGGTCGCGCTACATCAGGGAAGGCGTCTTTTCGCATTTACCCGAGAGGGGGACGCAGAGGCGCAAAGCTTCGCGCGAAAACTAGGAGCGGAGTGGGCAGGAGCCTCGAGCGAAGAGCCCCCGGAGCAACTGGATGCCGCCATCATATTCGCACCGGTGGGTCCTCTCGTGCCAACCGCTCTGAGGGCGGTGGTTCCAGGCGGCCGAGTGGTGTGCGCTGGGATCCACATGAGCGACATACCTTCGTTTCCGTACGACATCCTGTGGAAAGAGCGCACTCTGTGTTCCGTGGCGAACCTGACCCGTCGAGACGGTGAGGAGTTCATGGCGATCGCACCGCAAGTGCCGGTCAAGTCACACGTGGTGGAATACCCCCTCGACAGGGCGAACGAGGCCCTGCGAGACTTGCGGGAGGGACGATTGCGCGGAGCGGCCGTGTTGGTTCCTTGAGTTCTCCTACTCACCCCTTCGGCCTTTCCTACAGCGTCCCTTCGAAGAAGGATGTGTCCTCAAACAAAGACACTCCAGTGACGTGGCACACAGTCTATACCTTTACATCACAACACATTAGGTCGTTTCGCCATGCGGCACAGATTTCGCTTCGCGAATGAACGGGGTCCGCGGCAGGTCTCCTGCGCGCGGTCCATTGTCGCCCGACTTGGGAGGTCGAGATGATGAAGAGCAAAGAGATCTACGCACTCCTGGCCGCTGCCGGTGTTGCGACTGCCTGTGGGCCCAAGACACTGGTGCCGCCCAGATTGGATCTGGCACCGCTCAACCAGGTGGGCCTCACGACATTCACCATCGAGAATGCCAAGGGCGATCTCAACGAGTTGGCTACAGAGTACTTCCTCGCCGAGATGCTCGACGCCCAACCCGGCATAAGCGTGATCGAACTCGGCGCAGTCGACCGGCTGCTCGAAGACTTGGGAGGAGCACGGTTGAACCGGGACGTACTGAACTCCATCGGCGCAGAGCATGACGTGCCAGTGATCTTCGCTGGGCACATGAAGGTCTCCGACGTCACTCCTCACGCTTCATTGAGTGGCTTCCCGAGCGTAGGGGCTACAGTGAGCGTAAGGCTTACCGTACGGATGCTCTCTCCCGAGTCAGGCGGGACATTGTGGAGCAGCTCGATCCAGGCCAAGGAGCGAGTGGGCGAACTGGGTTTATCGGGCAGCCAAGTCGTCTTCGCGGCCCAAGATCCAAATGAAGCCTACGGTGACCTGGTAGAGTATCTGGTCGTGCAGGTCACCCGAGACCTACGCCCGACCTACAGGTAGCATCCGTTCCGCGTTTGTGAAGATCGGCCAGGCTGGTCAAGTTTGACGCATGGCGATTCCCGACGGCCGTGTTCGCAGCTACGTATATGAGTTCTTCGTCGATCGTCAGCGCGCTCCAGACGCATCCGAGATAGCCGCGGCGCTGACCATATCACTCGAGGACGTCATAGAGACATTCACGCGGCTCGCAGCCGACCGTGTGCTCGTTCTGGATGCGCATCGAACTGGCGTACTCATGGCCGAGCCGTTCTCCGCCGTTGAAACTCGCTTCAAAGTTGAAAGCGACGGACATACGTGGTGGGCCAACTGCGCGTGGGATGCTCTCGGAATCGCGGCAGCGTTGCACGCCGACGTAGAGATCCAATCCTCATGTCCAGACTGTGACCGTCCGCTCAGTCTATCAGTGATAGCTGGTCGAGTAACCGGCGATCAAAGCGTGATTCATCTAGCGGTTCCGGCCGCTCGCTGGTGGGACGACATCGTGTTCACGTGAGCAACGATTCTCCTCTTCCGGTCGGAAGAACACGTCAGCAATTGGTGTCAGAGTCAACAGATGCCACGGGGTGAAGTCCTGAACCTCGAACAGGGCTGGCAGCTTGCCTATGCATGGTACCACGATCGACTCGATCCGGCCTGGCAGCGATGGCCGCCGGAAGAAGCCCAGAGAATATTGAACGACGTTGGCCTAACATCAGAGTTCTGGCAGCTGGGCCTGTGAAGTAATGCGACTCGACTGGGAGATTTGCGATGGATATGCAGCTCGATGAAGCCGTTGACGTGTTGCGGCGCACTCCCGCTACTCTACGCGCCCTACTGTCCGATCTGCAAGATTGCTGGCTCATGAGTCATGAGGGACCGGACACGTTCAGTCCCTACGATGTGCTGGGGCACTTGTTACATGGGGAGGAGACCGACTGGATACCGCGAGCGCGAATCATCCTCGAACATGGTGAATCACCGCCTTTCGAACCGTTCGATCGGTTCGCGTTCAAGGAAAAATATAAGGGAAGACAGGTGAGTGAGCTCCTCGACATGTTTGATGCGGTGCGTTTCAAGAACCTCGCGGCCCTTGATCAAATGGTACTCGGAGTGGAGCAGCTTCACTTACGAGGGACGCACCCCGAGTTGGGACGAGTGACGCTGGGTCAACTCCTTGCCACCTGGGTGGTTCACGATCTCAGTCACATCAGCCAAATAGCACGAGTAATGGCAAGGCAGTATGATTCAGCTATCGGACCCTGGAAGGCCTACATATCGATCATCAGGAAGTAAGTGAACAGGATGTTCGTCTTGCAGCGGCCAACACGCGAAAGGCCCGGTACTGCCGGGCCCACGCGATTCTACCGAGAGACACAGTCAGTTTACGCCAGGGCGACGCTATCGATCTCCTCCAGCTTGACTCGGCGCCGCATTTCCTCCAGCTCGTCCGATTCTTCCTCGTAGAAGAACCTGTCTTCGAATGCAGGCTCCAAGTCGTCCAGCCATGTGGCGTTCGGATCGTATTTTGCGAAGAACGGACGTCCCACCCAGTCCGGGTTCCTCCCCTGCAAGAACTGCAGCACCATCACGTCCTCGCCCCGGACAGTGGCGACGCCAGACACCAGGACTTTGCCTGGAGTAGCCGACATCGACGGCCCTCTCACTGTACGTCCCAAGCCCGATACTTGTCTGTAGGCATCCACAAAGATCTCCCAAGCCCGAACCAGCGGAACTTCAAAGTAGTTCTTCGGCCCGGTATCGCGTTCAACGAACATGTAGTAGGGTACAGCGCCGAGTCGTACCTGTTTACGCCACATCTCGGCCCATACGTCCGCTGAGTCGTTGACCCTCCGAATGAGAGGAGCCTGACACCGCACCGTCGCGCCAGCGCTCTGGATGCGTCGGACGGCCTCCTGGGCAACGTCGGGCATCAGCTCCCTGGGATGGCTGTAATGAGCCATTAGAGCAAGATGGCGTCCCGATGCCCGCACTTCCTCGAATAACCGTAGCAAATCGTCGGCATCGGGATCGGTGACGAAGCGGTGAGGCCAATAGGCGGGAGCCTTCGTACCTATGCGGATGCTCGCCACGTGCTCCAGTGACGGATCCAGCAGTGGTTCTAGGTACCGGCGCAAAACCGAAGTCTTCATTACCATCGGGTCCCCACCTGTAAACAGCACGCTGGTCACCTCCGGATGCTCGCGCAGGTAGTCGGCCAGAGTCTGTGCCTCGCGATTTGCGAACTTGAGTTCGTCGATTCCGACAAACTGCGCCCACCGGAAACAGTACGTGCAGTACGCATGGCAGGTCTGTCCAGCTGCAGGGAAGAACAGCACGGTTTCACGGTACTTGTGCTGCAGTCCCGGCACGGGCTGATTTCCGACTTTGGGCACATTGAGTTCGCGCATAATCCGGCAACCTCAACATCTCGGGCTGTGGGAACGTGAGTTGGTAAAGTGGATCGTCCGGGATGTTCGACCAATCGATCAGTTCTTCGACGACGTGGCTATTCACCCGGAACGGAAGCACGGCTGATACGGCCTTCATTGCCGTCCGTTCCCCCGGCGTCAGCTGCCGGAGTTGCGGGATGTGATCGATGTCCTTCCGCGTATAGACCCGAAACTTGCGAGCGTCAATCTGCGGGATAAGGCACCTCCTTCTCCGGCCAGGGTTCTGCTGATGCGTTGATTAACTCGATGGCGATACGTTACCCCGCTCGCCATGAGCAGCGTGTACGTGCATTATGGTCGAGGGTTCCGCCCGACAAATGCGGACCCGAACAACTCGGTGGTTACTGCGGCGAGATCCGTTGGATGCTACGCCGGAGGCGCATCTACTTCGGTGCGCGCAGCGCTATGCACCAGTGTAGGTTGCATACAAAGTTACTGTGCCGTGACACGGGGAGGGAAGAGGAACAAGCTCGCCATGACGGTAAGATGTTGCCAGACAACGGCTTACATTTCACATCAGATCTACCGAAACTCCTCGTTTCCGTGCACAGTCTACGTGACCTTCAGGCCTTGGGAGGTAAACGATGATGGTCTCCCGTCGTAGATTCCTCACACTGTCTGCCGCTGCGCTGGCTAGTCCCACCGCCGCAGCTGCCCACACGAATGCGTCGGCAGTAAGCGTGCCAGGAGAGCAGCTGGCACGTGGACTCCGGACCGCGGCTCCGACTCACGGATTCGATCCCTGGCTAGAGATTGATGCAACCGCAATCCAGCACAACGCCCGGGAGATCGCGCGGATCTCCGGCAACCGGCCGGTCATGGCAGTCGTCAAGAACAACG
>JARRLJ010000041.1:0-20008 GCA_037387025.1 Gemmatimonadales bacterium | reverse complement strand
GTCGAGGAGGTTCGTCGACTCTTAGGGACGAAGGCTCGCCTTGTGGCCAAGATAGAACGAACTGCGGCGTTGGAAGACATCGAGCGGATCGTGAACGCTGCGGACGCGATCATGGTAGCGCGGGGCGATTTGGGAGTCGAGCTTCCGTTTGAAGAAGTACCGCTCACTCAGAAACACCTGATTGCGGTGGGAATGCGTCAGGGGAGGCCAGTCATAACCGCCACACAGATGTTGGAGTCGATGGTCAACAGCCCGCGACCGACGCGCGCCGAAGCATCAGATGTGGCCAACGCAATCCTGGATGGTACGGATGCTGTGATGCTGTCGGCGGAAACGGCAGTGGGGAAATACCCGGTGGTGGCAGTCGATGCGATAGCGCGGATCATTACTGAAGTAGAGCAAGCGATCCTCAAGGACGAAATGCCTTGGGGACGCCGCTGGGGTGAAGACGAAACAAGAGAATGCGGTCAGGTGCAGGATGCGATTGCGTCTGCAGCGATCGCGGCGGCCGAAAGACTGTCAGTGCCGCTGATCTTGTGTGTGACGAAGAGCGGATTCACTGCACGTACCATTGCTGCCAACCGTCCTTCGATCCCGGTGCTGGGTCTATCAACAGATTGGCGTACGTGCCGCTACTTGACCGTAGTGTGGGGTGTACTGCCAATGCAGGCAGATGCAGTTCCCAACTACGATACCATGCTTGATGTGGCGCGCGGAGCCTTGTTGGAACGCGATTACGCAAAGGTCGGAGACCGCATAATCGTGACGGCAGGAGTACCGTTCGAGGTTCCCGGCACGACCAATCTCATCAAAGTCGAGACCGTCTGACATGCGCCTGGTAATCCTGGGCTCGGGTACGTCGTTTGGGGTACCTGTGATAGGATGTGAATGCCGGGTCTGTAAATCCACCGATCCGCGCGACAAGCGTACTAGGGTGGCAGCTGTGATGGAGGGAGATGACGGTGCTGTGATCTTGGTGGATACGCCACCGGAGATTCGCCTACAACTCGTCAAAGCGAACGTTCGTAAAGTCGATGCCGTGCTATACACTCATGACCATGCAGATCACATCCACGGTATAGATGACCTGAGGGCGATCTCCGTCAGGATTGGCGAGTTACCGGTGTATGGCCCACCGGAGACATTGGATAGGCTGGAACAGCGCTTCGGTTACATATTCGATCCCGGAATAATACCGCCGGCGGGAACGACGAAACCGCTCCTTACTCGGACTCCACTGGAAGCTGGAAAGGAAGTCGTTATCTGCGGACAGACTGTCCTTCCACTCGAAGTAGATCACGGCGGCACTCGGGTGTACGGTTATCGTTTTGGCCGCATGGCGTATGTCACGGACGCCAAGGATGTCCCGGCTACTACCAGGCGGATGCTTGATGGCGTGGAGATCCTCGTGGTCAACGCGCTGTTCGAGAAGCAGCACCCAACCCATCTCTCGATCCCGGAAGCTGTGTCCCTGGCGGGGGAGGTCGGGGCGCGGCACACCTATCTGACGCATCTAACACACGACTTCGCACATACAGAACTGGCATCGCGCTTGCCCAGCGGGGTGGAGCCGGCATACGATGGCCTTTCGGTGGTCTTTTGATGGAACGACTGATAAGTTTCACATCTCATTTAGCCGGGGCTGTTTCATTGTCCCGCAAGGACGCCGGTATTTGTAGGCTGACAAGGAGATACGATGTCACATGGTGAAGGCCAACCGGTCGTGGTGATCGAGAGATCCAGCGGAGTGGGTGCATTTCTTCTGGGAGCCCTGCTCGGTGCAGGTGCAGCTCTTCTGATGGCGCCGCGTAGCGGTGAGGAAACCAGAGCCGTATTACGCACGAAAGGGAAGGAGCTGAGGTCGAGGGCCGAGGGGGCCGCTGAGGATTTGCAGACCCGCGTTGGGGATGGGTACGAACGTGCGAAGGCGCGGGTGGAGGAGACCTTCGAGAGCGCGCGACGCAACTTGGGAGACACGCGCGCGGGTGCGCGTGAGGCGGTAGAAGCTGGTAAGGCCGCGGTTCATTCCGCGCGCGACGAGCTTGAGCGACGACTGTCTGATTCCCGTGGAGCGAAGAAGAAGTCACGCAAGAGGGTTGTGGAAACTGCGGATGACGAAGAGGAAGAAGCGGGCGTCACTGAAGACGAAGTGACGGCGTAGACAGCCAGATCAGGCTCCCCTTGAAAGAAGCGGGCTACAAAGGATGGGCTTGGTCGCCGGTTGGCTTTGCGCGTCGAGTCCTGGTGGCATCGTATGAGGACAATATCCTCTTCCTCTCCAGTGCGCTCACTTTCCAGGCACTGCTGGCTGCACTTCCAATTGTCCTACTCGCGCTGGCTACGTTGGGATATTTTGTGCACAGCACGGATGACGCCGTTGGCGACGTCATGCGTTTGTTGCAGAACGTGATACCGTCCGCCGGTCCGGCTGAAAGAGATCCATTCCGACAGGTCGAGAGGTTCATCGAGGGTGTGAAGGAGAGCAGGGCGAGACTCTCGATATACGGTTTGCCGTTGTTCCTTTGGTTCTCGACCCGGTTCTTTAGCGGCGCCCGCTCCGCGCTCAACGACATATTCGATACCCAGGAGAGTCGGCCGTGGTTTGTGAGCATTGGGGTCGACTTCTTCTTGGTCGTGGCAACCCTGGTGTTGGTGTCCCTGAATGCCGCGCTCACGGTGCGCATGATGGAATTTCCCTGGCTGGGGAGGTTTGCATCGGGAATATCCACATTCGCGCTGGGGGTAACGTCCTTCTTCGTCATCTACATAATGGCGCCAACCCGGCGGGTCCGTTGGGATACTGCGTTGATTGCTGCCGTCGTCGCGGCACTTGGATTCGAGGTTACCAAGCGGTTCTACTATATCTACTTGGTACAGTTCACTACGGTCGATCGCCTCATATCAAACACCAATGCCATCGCATTGATCTTGCTCGTCGTATGGATGTACGCAACTGTGAGCGTTTTTCTCCTTGGCGCGGAAGTCGGTGAAGTCTACGACATGAGGCGACGACAGCGAGAGCAGCGAGCCATCTTGACGTGAGGTAGGAGGATCATGGGTGTGTCAGGACCGATAGATTTGCGCAGCGATACCGTCACGAGGCCGCCACCGGCCATGCGACGCGCGATGGCAAACGCTGAGGTTGGCGACGACGTACTGGATGGAGATCCTACTACCCGCAGGCTGGAAGATACGATAGCCGAACTGTTTGCAGTCGAAGCCGCCCTGTTCTTTCCATCCGGGACCCAGGCCAACCAGACGGCCGTGTGGGTCCTCACGGAGCCTGGTACCGAGCTCGTGCTCGAAGCCCACGCGCACATCGTCCACTACGAGCAGGCTGGCGCTGCTGCACTGTCTGGGGTGCAGGTCAGGCCAGTATCCACGCCGGACGGCATTCTAACAGCCGAATTGGTGGCAGGTGCGCTCAGGCCCGAGAGTCCACATGTGCCGGCAGTGAGCGCGATTGCTGTGGAGAACACGCACAATGCTGCGGGTGGAAAGGTGATGAGGGTCAAAGTATGGGATGAGCTGGTTGCACTCGCGAGGGACCGCAATCTCCCGCTGCATTTGGACGGAGCAAGGGTGTGGAATGCAGCCATCGCGCAGTCTGAGGAGCTGGCACGTGTTGTCAAGGGAGCCCGTACGGTATCCGTTTGCCTTTCGAAAGGTCTCGGTTGCCCTGTGGGGAGCTGTCTGTTGTCAGATCGTGCCTTGATCGAAAGGGCGAGGAGGGTCAGGCGGAGGCTCGGGGGCGGCATGAGGCAGTCGGGCGTGCTAGCGGCGGCCGGTCTGTATGCCCTCGAGAACAACTTGGATCGGCTAGCCGCTGATCACGCCAATGCCGTGTTGCTTGCTGAAGGACTGGCGGATCATCCGTATGTTAAGCCGGTACCGCCGGAATCGAACATAATCATGTTGGATCTGATCACTCCCGGACTGACGGCGGAGTACTTTCTGCCGAAGCTGGCCGACGCTGGCGTCTTACTCGTACCATTTGGTCCCAGCCGGTTGCGCGCTGTGACGCACATAGACGTGACGGCCGAGCAGGTTGCACAAGCAGCTGACATCATAGCCAGCGTGCTGGACTGTGAAGGAGGTTCTGCTTGCGCGTAATCGTAGTGGGAGCTGGAGAGGTTGGGTACCACGTAGCAGAGCGCCTGTCCAACGAGAAGCATGATGTGGTTGTGGTCGACGTCATGCCAGAACGTCTCGAGTACGTCCAGAATCATTTGGACGTCGCCGTGGTCGAGGGTAGTGGGGCAAACCCCAGTGTACTGGAGGAAGCTGGTATCCGCAGTGCTGGTTTGCTGACGGCTGTGACCAGCATTGACGAAGTGAATCTAGTGTGCTGTATGAGTGTCCGGGGCGGCAAGAAGCTGGTAAAGGTGGCTCGTGTATCAAATCCCGATTTCTATGCCGATGGTGCACACCTCAAACCCGAGTCGTTCGGTGTCGATGTGATGATCAACCCGGAACGCGAACTTGCCCTGGAGACAATACGGCTTCTCGAGGCAACCGCTGCTACTGATATTGCGGTGTTTGCGGGGGGCGTTGTGCAGCTCGTTGGGGTACCCGTGGTAGATGACGCACCAATCGCTGGCAAAACGTTTGCTGAAGTCGGAGCAGAAGTTGGCACAACTCCCCTTCTCACGGTTGCAATTAGGCGCGGCGGCAGGACGATTGTACCGAGCGGGGCTACTGGGATCGTGGGAGGTGATCACCTCTATTTCGTAGCGACGAATGAAACTATGTCCCAGGCCCTGGAAATGTGCGGGTACACATACACCACAGTACATCGGGTCATGATCGCTGGAGGGAGCCACGAAGCCTACTACTTGGCGCAACTGCTACAACAGCACCGTGGTCAGGCAATAATGCTCGTGAAGGAGAGAGACCGCGCCCAGGAGCTAGCAGAAAAGTTGCACAATGCCCTGGTGCTGAACGGGGACGCAACCGACGTCGAGCTTCTTGAGTTGGAGGGCGTCGGCGGCGTCGACGCCTTCGTAGCCCTGACAGACCGAGATGAGACCAACATCCTTTCCGCGCTGCTCGCCAAACATGCCGGAGCCAGACAGGTCGTAACTCTAGTGAACAAGATGGACTATATGCCGCTGGCGAAGATGGTAGGGCTCGAAACTGCGGTAAGCCCACGGTTGTCAGCTGCCAATGCCATTCTGAGGTACGTGCGGAGGGGGAGCGTTACGAGTGTGGCCACGTTCAAGGATATTGATGCCGAGGCAATTGCATTCAAGGTTTCTGAGGCGTCACCCCTCAAGGGGCGGAGATTGGCGGACATCGAATTTCCACCGGGTTCGATAGTCGCAGCCATGATCCGCGGTGAGGAGGCGAATGCCATGGTTCCTAGGGGCAACCATGTCTTACTTCCTGGCGACACAGCGATTTTGTTCGCGCTCCCCGAAGCAGTAGGCCCAGTGACAGAGCTCTTTCCGCCGTGAACATTCGCGAAGTCCTACACATAGTTGGTGCGTTGTTGATGTGGGCGGCGGTCTCGATGCTTCCGCCTACTGCACTAGCGTTCACCGAAGGTATGGCGGCAGCGTGGATTCTGTCGGTTTCAGTGACTGCCACCGTTGGCGGGGCACTGTGGCTGTTCACGCCGCAGCAAGTGTCCATCAATCGCAGAGAAGGCATCGTTGTGGTAGCACTTGGTTGGCTATCAGTCGTGGCAGCTGGAAGCCTGCCTTTCATTTTCACGGGGACGGCTCCAACCGTGGCAGGGGCAGTATTTGAGTCCGTCTCCGGATTCACGACCACCGGGGCAACGATCTTTGCCGTGATAGAGGACCTCCCACGCAGCGTAATGTTGTGGCGCTCCATCTCGCATTGGCTGGGAGGGATGGGAATTATCGTATTGGGAGTAGCGGTTCTCCCGCTAATCGGCATGGGTGGCGCCCAGCTGTTCAGGGCTGAGGTACCAGGGATCGCAACCGACCGACTCAAGCCGCGAGTCGCCACAACCGCGCGGCTTCTTTGGGGGGTCTACGCCCTGCTGACTGCGACGGCCGCGGTGACCTACCTGGCGCTCGGTATGTCGCTCTTCGACGCTGTGAACCACGCGATGAGTGCCTTGGCCACTGGCGGCTTCTCTACCAAAACCGCTTCACTCGGTGCTTTCCCACCGGCCATTCAGTGGGTGACCATCGTCTTCATGTTGTTTGCAGGCACGAACTTCACATTGCATTACCGGTTCTTGACTGGGAGATGGAACTCTTTTTTCCGTGATGCGGAGTGGCGTTGGTATGCTGGAGTCGCTCTCATGGCGGCAATGACGGTGTTCGTGGCCCTTGGACTGTCAACGGGGAGTTGGGTATTTCGTGACTCAGCTTTCAATGTTGTATCGATCATCAGTACCACGGGGTTCGCGACAGCAGACTTTGGTGCGTGGCCTGATTTCACACAGGTTGTGCTACTGAGCCTAATGTTCGTCGGGGCAATGGGTGGCTCTACCGGTGGCGGGTTCAAGATGGCGAGAGCGGTGGTGGTGCTCAAGCACGCAGCGAGTGAAGTGAGGAAAGTGTTGCATCCGCGAGCGTTGATCGTCACGAAGCTCGGGAGATCGCCAATTCGCGCTGACATCCTGGCGAATGTGTTGGCTTTTCTGGCCCTTTACGTTGTGACGCATGGAGTAGGGTCGTTGCTGATTGCCGCGTCGGGCCACGACTTGGTGACGTCGCTGAGTGCCGCACTAGCGGCCATGTCGAGCATAGGGCCAGGCTTGGGCGAGGTCGGTCCGGCATCCAACTACGGACACATCGGAGCATTCTCGCACGTGATTCTATCAGCACTCATGCTGCTGGGGAGACTCGAGTTTTATACCCTATTGGTGCTTGTTATTCCCGGCACCTGGGGACGTCCGGGGGGACACAGGTAACGCTGCCGGCGACTTTGCACGTCCCGACCCACTACACTAGCTTTCACCTGCCCCAGGTCCGTAGGGCGAGTGCGCGTGAACCGCGTCAGGACCGTGAAGGTAGCAGCGCTAAGCGATGACACACGTCGCTTCGGGTTGCCTGGGGCAATCATTCATCTTCTATCTCTATGACACACACTGCACTCGCCAGAAAGTATCGGCCCACTCGTTTTTCCGACTTGGTTGCCCAGGAGCATGTGGCTGCCGGTCTTGCAGGGGCCGTGGCCAAGGGCCGTGTGGCCCATGCCTACCTACTGACTGGTCCCCGAGGGGTCGGCAAGACCAGTGCGGCCCGTATTCTAGCGATGGTACTGAACTGTCAGGACCGGGCCAGTGCACCGAGTGACGGCGAGCCGTGCGGCAAGTGCGCATCGTGTAAGCGGATCTGGTCTGGAGGAGCAAACCTCGACGTCGTCGAGATCGACGCTGCCAGCAATCGGGGTGTCGACGACGCTCGTGAGTTGCGGGAGCGGGCAATGTACGCGGCGAGCACGCCCGGCGGACACAAAGTCTACATAGTAGACGAAGCGCACATGCTAACAAGAGAAGCATGGAATGCGCTTCTCAAAATCCTCGAGGAGCCGCCGCCAGGTGTCGTATTCGTCTTCGCCACCACGGAACCACACAAGATCGGCAACACAGCCGCACCGGTCATGAGTCGCGTACAGCGGTTCGATTTCCGGCGAATAGGCCCCAACGCCATCATCGAACGCCTGCGCTTCGTCGTAGACCGGGAAGAAATCGACATCGAGGAGGACGCTCTCCAGGTAATCGCACGTGTAGCCGCCGGCGGAATGCGAGACGCGTTGTCGCTCGTCGATCAAGCGCTTGCCTTCGGTGACAGCGAGATTACGGCACGACGGGTGAGAGATGCTCTCGGTCTGAGCCGGCCACCGGGCGGCCGAAGTGTTTCCGTTTGTGGGTCGATTGGTGGAGGGAGGAGCAGATCTGGTCGAATTCGTCACAGGGGTTGGTGAAACGCTCCGCTCGCTGCTGATCCACAGGCTGGGCGGACAACCCGAGGGCTTGACGGACACCGTGAGAACAGCGATCGAGCGACTTTCTCCGACATTTAGGCCTGGAGACCTCCTGCGAATGCTCAAGCTGCTCGGTGCCACGGAAGAGCCCATCCGCCGCAGTCCTAATTCACGCCTGCACGTAGAGACGTTGCTCATTCAGTGGTGCCTGCTCGATCGCACCGTTGAACTGAGCGAGGTGGTCAATCTCATGGGTGGCAGAGTCGGTGGCCCAGCCCATCCCTCAGACGAGCACATGGTGAGGAAGCCGCCGGTGAACCGGCAAGCGGCGCAGAGGCCGGCCGACACGGTCGCCTCGCTCGACGGTTCCTTGTCAGCGGAGGATCTCAGGCGGGTTTGGCCCGAAGTTCTCACCGGAGTGGGACAGCGTCGTCGGATGGTCCAGGAAGCACTCGGGCACGCCAAGCCGATCGCGGTGCGTGGGGATGTAATTGTGCTGGGGGTGACCCAATGCGACGTACACATGGAGGGCCTGAGGCGAAGCGTGGGTCTCATTGAGGAAGTGATCGCCGAGGTGTCGGGGGTTGGGAGGGTCAAAGTCCAATACAGGCCTCAGGATGGAGATACCTCCATGGAATCGGATCCGCCGCAAAGACTCAACCGCGAAAGCGAGCAAGCCGAGAGATTACGCCGCTATCGCCAGAAGGATCCCACGTTGGATGCGATCGCGGAAGCCCTGGATCTCGAGGTTATCGAGTAGCTTGCGACTCCCATGCGGCGAAGGTAGCTTGCAGCCAACGGTGGAGCAATTTGGAAGCGTGAGTTGAATATGGCCGATTTGTCGCAGCTCCTGCAGCTGGGTCAGCAGATGCAGGGTAAACTGACTCAGATGCAGACGGAACTAGCGCAACACACTATAACCGGTTCAGCCGGCGGTGGCATGGTGAAAGTCACAGCCGATGGCAAGGGTGCGATCCGCTCAATCCAGATCGACCCGAGCGTGGCCTCTGACGGTGACGTCGAGATGCTGGAAGATCTCGTTCTCGCAGCGGTGAGCGAGGCTCAGCGAAAGGCCGGGGAGCTGTACCGACAGGAGCTGACCAAGGTGACTGGGGGGCTGCCGCTGCCGTTCCAACTTCCCCTGTAGCGGCGTGTCGGCTATTGACGAGCTCTGCAGCGAATTGGCCAAACTGCCCGGAATTGGGCAAAAGACGGCCACGCGGCTGACCTATTTTTTGCTCAAGCAACCGCCAGAAACGGTAATTCGGCTGGCCGCGGCCATAAGGTCGGTAACGGAGCGTGTGCGTCCGTGCTCGACGTGCGGCAATCTAAGTGAGACTGACCCGTGCTCGATATGTAGTGACCCGCGCCGAGACCGCGAGTTGTTGTGTGTGGTGGAGGAGGCGTCTGACATCGGCGCGATTGAACGGACCGGAGAGTATCGTGGCCTGTACCACGTCCTCGGTGGACATCTCTCGCCGTTGGACGGGATCGGCCCCGAGGAACTCCAAATCGAGGGCTTGCGGAAGCGGCTCACGAATGGGCGCGAGATAAGGGAGATTATCCTGGCCACCAACCCGTCAATGGAAGGGGAGGTGACGGCGACCTACGTACGGGGTATACTGGAACCCGCAGGCATCCGCGTTACGCGCATAGCACTCGGCTTGCCTGTTGGTGGCGATCTGGAATACGCCGACGGCGTCACCATTGCACAGGCACTAGCGGCTCGCAGGGAGATGCCGCGCTGATGGGCCCTAAATTGCGAGCCCTGTTAATAGGGCTGTTTGTGGGTACTGCTGCAGGGGCCGTGCTTGCGCAGCACTCGATGGACCGTCACCGTCGTGAGCTCTTCAGTGGACGGCCGCTTCGGCGGCTCTCGGCTCTGGGGTATCTGAACAGCCACCCTACTGTCGAGGCCGTGCACCTGTTACAGGATTACCTTGCATGGGAGAAGCACCCCGTGTTACGGCGTCGGGCCGAGGCGATTGCACGACGCATGGAAGCTAAACTGGGATAAGGCGAGGGTACGAGATGCCTGGTGCGGCAACCTGGTCGCTGGACGAGAGTGACTATCATCGTATCACTACACATCTGAACGCACTCCTCAAGGAGTCGAACGCTCGGTGTGCACTGTTGGTGGATCGTGCCGGCCAGTTGTTGGCTAGTGTGGGTGAGCAACTCTCATTCGATCCAACTGCGTTCGCATCGCTCACGGCAGCCGACTTCAGTGCAAACGACCAACTTGCGAAGATGATCGGCGAGCCGGAGTTCGCATCATTGTTCCATCAGGGCGAGAAAGAGTCGATGTACTTGGCAGATATTGCACGGCGCGTGATCCTGGTGGTTTTGTTCGACGAACGGACGACAGTTGGAATGGTAAGGCTACGAGTCAAACAGACGGTGACTGAATTGGTCGCGGTGTTCGACGAAATGTTTGGCCGGGTGGCACCTGGAACTCCACCTGCCGCCGAGAAACGTGGGTTACTCGAAGGTGCTGAGGACGAAATCGACAAACTCTTTGGTGATTGACGGAAGGCGCGGTCGACGATGTCCATGATCAACTACGCTTCCCGGGAAATCAACTGTAAGCTCGTGTATTACGGGCCGGGATTGGGTGGAAAGACAACCAACTTGGAACACGTGTACCAGAAAGTCGCGCCCGACACACGTGGCAAGATGGTATCTCTCGCGACAGAAACTGAGCGGACGCTGTTTTTCGACTTCCTACCCGTGGATCTCGGTACGATTCGTGGATTCAAGACCCGTTTCCACTTGTATACGGTGCCTGGCCAGGTGTACTACAATGCCGATGCAGAATCTGTACGACAACATGGCCGAGTACGGGTACGACCTAACCAAGATTCCTTTCGTTGTCCAGTACAACAAGCGGGACCTGCCGAACGCTGCACCGATCACGGACCTACAGGCCCAATTGAATCCGGGATGGCCGGTGGAAGATGCCGCCAGACAGAAGGCTGTCGCCGATCCATGGCACGAGGGAGATTTCCTGGTCGAAGAAGTCGATGGAATGTGGCTCGAGAGGGCACCCTATTTCGAGTCGGTTGCGGTTACGGGGGAGGGTGTCTTCGATACGCTGAGGGCACTTGCAAAGACGGTCCTCAAGAGCCTAAGCTAAGAGCTGGATGAGATGATCTGGACCCTGCCCAACATCCTGACTCTGTGCCGGATCGCGCTGACGCCGGTGATTGCACTGCTGCCGTTCATAAACGGATACGTCCCAAAGTTGATCGCATTCGTTGTGTTCCTTGCGGCAGCGATAAGTGACATATACGATGGACGACTTGCCCGGGAACGTGACGAGATTACCGATCTGGGTAAACTCCTCGATCCGATCGCGGACAAGCTACTTCTGTTTGCCAGCTTGGTCCCGATCTGGTGGATCACGAACCACCGCATGCAAGAGTATGGCATTCCGTGGTGGGGAAACTTCCCTCTGTGGGTGGCGTTGATATTGATTGGCCGTGAGCTGCTGATGACGGCGTTCCGACACATGGCGAAAAAGAGGGGCGTCGTTATTGCCGCGGCCAGTGCCGGCAAGATAAAGACTATCGTTCAGGATATCTTCATCGGATCGATGATCGCCTGGTTTGGATGGAAAGACATGAGGCTGGCATTTGGCTGGGAAACCGGGTGGTTCAGCGACTTCTGGGAGCAGTTCCACGGTACGGTCATAGCGGTTACCCTTGCGGTCACTGTCGTCGTGACCATCTACTCTCTCGGCGTATACATCTACAAATACAGGATGCTTTTCCGCGGGGTGCCCTCCACTCCCCCGGGCGATGGATCTTGAAGTAGTCACGGTCGGGACCGAGCTTCTGCTCGGGTTCACTCTAGACAGCAACGCAGCCGATATTTCTCGGGCTCTTGCGGCGATCGGGGCGAGAGTCGTGCGTAGGTCGACTGTAGGGGACGATCCGCGGGCGATTCGGAGCGCCGTGTCCGAGGGATTGGAGCGGACCGGTTTCGTGATAATCACCGGCGGTCTGGGGCCCACCAAGGATGACGTGACCAAGCGGGCAGTGGCGGAAATCTTCGATGCCCCACTGGACCTCGATGCACGGTACCTGGCCGTCTTGAGGGAGCGGGTCGCGAAGCTGGCGCGCGGTCCGATGCCCGAGTCCAACCGAACTCAAGCCGAAGTGCCGCGCGGCTCCGTGATCCTAGTCAACAGGCGCGGAACGGCTCCAGGCCTGTGGCTCGAAGGAGGGCAGGGAACGGCCGTCCTCCTGCCGGGGATTCCCCGTGAGATGAACGGCCTCATGGTGGGGAGGTGGTCCCGCGCATAAAGGAGCGGCTAGCCACTTCCCGAACTGAGGCCTTGGTGACGAAATCCCAGACGCTTCGCACAACGGGGATCTCCGAATCCCGCCTTGCAGACCGGCTCGAATCCACCATACCGCGGCTTGACGAGGTGTCACTTGCCTACCTACCTACGGCATTCGGCGTCGATCTCCGCCTCACGGCATGGCAACTCCCTACCGGAGAAGCCGACGCGGTATTGGCACGGGCTGTTCAGCTCATGTTGGGTACCCTGAGTAAGGACTACTATGGTGACGGAGACGCCGATCTGGCCGCGGTGGTACTGGATCGACTCAGAAATGACGACCTGCGTTGCTCAATCGCGGAATCCTGTACCGGTGGCCTCGTAAGTGCCCGCATGACGGCCATTCCAGGGTCGAGTGAAGTGTTCGCCGGCGGCGTGGTGTGCTACTCCAACGAGTCCAAGATCCGCGAACTTGGAGTTTCGGCATCCGTGATACAGGAACACGGTGCCGTTAGTGAGCAAGTGGCAAAGCAAATGGTAGACGGAGTGTGCGGCCGGTTCGAAACTGGAGCCGGGGTCGCGGTGACGGGTATTGCAGGGCCCGGTGGAGCCAGTCGGGCGAAGCCAGTGGGTACCGTGTGGATCGCGGCTCGGGTTGGCGAGGTCCAGCGGTCGCTTCAGCGGTGGTTCCCTGGTGACCGGGAGGCAGTGCGACAGCGCAGTGCCCAGGCCGCCCTAGACCTGGTGAGACGACTGCTGCCCGATTGAGGGATGGGTTCGCTAGACGATGGTGCGATTCTGGCCCCCAGTGTATAGTTCTGGCGCAGCTAACTCGTTGATTTCTATGAAGACTAGCGGATACAGGATGAATGATGGGAAAACGGAAGTCAAAGCGGAAGCCGTCTGCTGAGGAGGCGGCCACACCGGAAACCGAGATGCCGCCAGCAGAGACTGTGGATCAGACTCCTGCTGCAGAGCAGGATACGGGGGACCGGGGCAGCGCACTGGTTGAGACTCCAGAGGCAGCTATTGACCGGCTGACTCAGGAGTTGGAATCTCAGAAGGACCGTTATCTGAGACTGGCGGCGGAGTTCGATAACTTTCGGAAGAGAATGGTCCGAGAGCGAAGCGAGACGGCGTCGCGCGCGCAGGCCCAAGTCGTTTCGCGCATGCTCGAGTCACTCGACGATTTGTCCCGCGTGGCCCACCTCGACCCGGCCAATGCCACCGTCGAGGACGTGGTGTCGGGGGTCGAGCTGGTCCAACGAAATCTGCTCAGAGAACTGGATGGCCAGGGGTTACGGCGAATCGGAGCGGTGGGGGATCCCTTCGATCCCAATGACCACGAGGCAGTGGCAACAGCTACGCCGTCTACGGACGATCAGGACGGGACTGTAGCGGCCGTTCTGCAGGCGGGATACAAGTTCGGCAGCACGCTCCTGAGGCCGGCAAGAGTCCAAGTTTTCGTCGCATCCCAGACGGATGGTCAACCGCAAGGATAGACGATGGCCGCGTCCAAAGACTATTACCAGATCCTAGGGGTCTCGGACAAAGCGTCGGCTGACGATATCAAGAGGGAATACCGCCGGCTAGCGAAGGAGTATCACCCGGACGCGAACCCCAACAACAAAGCCGCAGCGGAGCGATTCAAGGAGATCTCAGAGGCTTACTCGGTCCTCAGTAACCCGCAGCAACGCAAGAAGTACGACACAATGCGCAAGTTTGGCGCATTCGCTGGTGGCCCTCGTAGCTGGGGCGCACGGTCGGGCCAAGCCGGCTCAACTCGCTTTGAGGATATTGACGTGGGGTTTGGTGGAGGTGGGTTCTCAGGGCTCGGGGGGCTGGGAGACATCTTTTCCTCGATCTTCGGCAAAGGTAAGCGATCGGGTGAAGTAGAGCCGATCGAACATGTGGTTGAGATTCCGTTCAAAGTGGCGGCAGTCGGTGGGAAGGTCCCCATCTCGGTGCCGGTCACCGAAGCCTGCCCGACGTGCGGTGGGTCAGGGGCAGCGCCGGGGGCGGAAGTGAGAACCTGCGGCGAATGTGGCGGGCGAGGGACGGTGAGTTTTGGCCAGGGCGGGTTCGCGGTCACACGGCCCTGTCCGGCGTGTCGAGGGCGCGGCAAGGTTGCCAACCGGCCGTGCGGTAATTGCTCCGGTCAAGGGGAAGTGTCAGTCAACAAGCGGATCCGAGTTACAGTCCCTCCCGGGACGGACTCGGGGCACAAGGTGCGACTGAAGGGGCAGGGGCAGAGGAACCCGACTGGTGGCCGCCCGGGCGATCTCATAGTGACGTTCAAGGTCAAGCCGGACCGGTTCTTCAGGCGCGATGGGATCAATATCTACTGCACCATCCCCCTCAACCTGGCTCAGGCCGCGTTCGGGACGAAACTGCAAGTGCGCACAATCCATGGGCACAAGGTGGTGGTGCGGATCCCACCGGCGACTCAACCCGGGAGGAAACTGCGCATCAAAGGTCAGGGGATAGAGCGAAACGGGCGCAAGGGAGACCAGTTCGTCGAGATCTCCGTCACGATTCCGGACAAGCTGTCCCCGGAGCAGGAGAAGCTACTGAAGGAGTTTGCCGCCGTCTCTGAACTGCAGTACTAGCCCGCTCCCAGCCAGGGTGATGCCGAGTCCGGCTGGATCTCTCCGTATCGACTGATGGAGAATGTCGAGGACGGCCCCTCCATCCAGCGCGAGACCTCCCCTGTTACCGGGTCCAGGCCAAACACTACGAAGCCCTCAGTTCCCTCATTTCCTGCCAGCACCAACGGGCGACCGTGTGAGTCGACGGCCAGATCAGCGACGAATGCGCTCTCCTCCCACGGCCAGTCCACTCTCCATCGGATCTTGCCGAGGCCGTTATACAATGTGAGGGACTTGTCTGGGACGGCATGTAACACGCCCCCCCGGGCCGCAACGAGGAACCCCGTTCTGGGGCTTGCCTCTACGAGGGCGAAGGTGCTACCGCTGTCCCCTTCCACAGCCAGAAGGCGATCGTCGGTCGTCTCGGTGATGATGTCCCCATTCGGAAGAACCGCAAACTGGTGAGCGGCGGCGGCCATTGGACCGAGGTCAATTTGGCGGTTTACCTCGCCAGTCACTGTAAGCACTACAATTCTCGGCCGGCCGTCTACTATGTCAGAGACGTACAGCCGGTCGTCCACCCATTGTAAGTGAGCCGGACTGTGAAGCGCGTCGTCTCCCAATATCTCACCGGTATTTGTGCGGCGGTCATACAGCATGACCCCTGGTTTCTCTGGAAGAATGATGGCTAGCAGTGAATCGCCCAAAGGGGCCACTGCCCTGCCGTTCACGAAGACAGGCTCCATGTCGAGACCCGGTGCATCACAGGCCACTACGAGCATGACCGGAAACGCAAGCAGCATTGAGCTGATTCTACTCAAGGTGACCTCAGTTGCTGAATGATTCGATCCGGATCTGAATCTAACCCGAGTCAAATGGGATGACATAGTATAGGACCGGGTCTGGAGTTTCAATGCTTGGTCCGCTATCCTGCATCTCCACAACGGGTGGTGTCCGGATTGCAGATCTTCTATACAGATACTTTCGAGATTCCACTACCGCAGGGGCATCGGTTCCCGCTTGCCAAGTATGCGATGTTGCGGTCCCGCTTGGATTCATGCGGTGTGTTACCGCAGGGGGCTCTGCGCGTTCCGTCGGCCGCCACCATTGAGCAGCTATCTCGTGTGCACGAATCCGAATACATAGGCCGTGTGGTGGAGGGCAGACTGGGTGTCGCCGAGGTCCGCCAGATCGGACTGCCATGGTCGAGCGAGCTGGTGGAACGTGCCAGGCGGTCAGTCGGTGCAACGATCGCAGCGTGCCGCGCTGCGCTGGCGCAAGGTTGTGGAGTCAGCTTGGCTGGCGGAACACACCACGCGTACGCGGATAGGGGCGAAGGGTACTGCGTTTTCAACGACGCCGCCGTCGCCGCTCGGGCCATGCAGGTTGAAGAGGGCGTAGGGCGGATAATCATTGTGGATTGCGACGTTCACCAGGGTAATGGGACCGCCGCGTTATTCAAGCAAGATCCGTCGGTTATCACCTTCGGCATCTATGGCGCGCGAAATTTCCCATTCATCAAGGAAAGGTGTGACGTCGATATCCCTTTGGCGGACGGCACTGGTGACAATGAATACCTAGAAGCTCTGGCATCCGGGCTCAGTCGCGCAATGTGTGATGCGCGGCCCGAGCTGGCCATCTATCTGGCGGGTGCGGATCCTTATGCCGGTGACAGACTGGGGAGACTTTCCCTGAGCAAGATTGGGCTGCTGGAACGGGATCGACTCGTGCTACGCTTGCTTGGCGAGGCGGGAGTGCCTGTCGCGGTAACGATGGCAGGAGGTTATGCACCCCAGATCAGCGATACGGTGGATATTCACTTCCAGACGGTGAAGGCCGTCCTCGAGCACTTCTTGGCTACGCCAAACATCGCAGAATAGATTGCGAGTCAGTTGCTGTAGCATTTCTCATACTCTTGACAAGGGGCATCCACTGGCATGAATCCCACTCCGGCACAGGGACACTTCTCTTTCACACTCCCGGCTGAGTTCGGTCACCGGGATGTGACCGGAGAAGTGGCCCAATTCGTAACCGAATTGGGCATCGAGACGGGAATCGCCGTGATCCAACTCGTGGGCTCGACTGGCGCAATTACTACCATTGAGTACGAAACCGGTGCGTTGACTGATCTCAGACGGGCCCTAGATGCGTTAGCCCCGGTTGATGCACATTACGAGCACAACGCGCGATGGGGTGACGGCAATGGTTTTTCGCATATCAGGTCGGCACTGCTGAAGACCAGCATCTCGGTTCCGGTCGTGGAGGGGCAATTAGCGCTCGGCACTTGGCAGCAGATCATTGCCATCAATCTTGATAACATCAATCTCGATAACCGGTCTAGGTCCAGAGATGTAGTCGTTGTCGTAGTCGGCGCGTGAAGCTCTCGAGGAGGTCAACAAGGCATGACGAAAGAGAGACGAAGATGCATCGGACAATGACTGTGCTCGCGGTCCTGCCGTTTGGTGGATGCGGCACGACCGAGCAAGCGGTGATCGTACCCGACTACACGCTCGATGCTTCACAGACTCACAATAGGTTCAGTGCGACCATTCCCCCCGCTCTGAGAGTCGCTCTGGCTCCCGTGTTGAGGTCTACACCGCTGTTGGGCAATCAGGGCTATCCCTTCTTGTCCTTCTGCTTCTCCTTGCCGATGAACGTGTTGGCCGCCCAGCTCGTCAGACTCACAATGACAGATGCTAGAATGGCCGTACCCAATCGGTCGATGTGGAAGGACGGCATCAAGCGTGCAACCAACAACACCATGGCCCCATTGACGACGAACACGAAGAGCCCAAGCGTGAGGAACGTGATGGGCAGGGTCAGAATGAACACGAACGGTCGAATGATGGCGTTCGTGATGCCCAACAGAAAAGCTGCAAGCCAGAGGGACAAACCAGTGTCAAAGCTGACACCGTCCAGGGCCTGGTCTGCCATCCAAAGTCCGAATGCAGTAACAAATACTCGCGCCACGAAACTCGACATTGTAAGCGTCCTTACGATCCTGCATGTTGGTCAGTTTCAAGGATGCGTCGTATGAGCGAGCCCGCTATTGAATTGCGACAAGCTGGCTACTCACTAAATGGAACACGACTGATCGGCCCGCTCAACCTCCAGATCGAACGGGGTGAGACGTTAGTTCTACTGGGCGAGAGTGGATCTGGCAAGACCACGACACTGAAGCTCATCAATCGCTTGCTCGATCCCACGGAGGGGGAGGTAGTGGTCGAGGGGCGGAGTACCATTGATTGGGATCCTGTGCGCTTGAGACGCCGCATCGGGTACGTGATACAAGAGGTTGGACTATTGCCGCATCTGTCGGTAGCGGGGAACGTGGGCCTGGTTCCGCGCTTGGAGAAGTGGAGTTCTCAGCGTCGGCACGACAGAGTCGAAGAACTCCTGCGGTTGGTTGGTTTGCCACCGGGTGAGTTTCGCGATCGCCAACCGCACGAACTGTCGGGCGGCCAACGCCAGCGAGTGGGCGTCGCTCGTGCCTTGGCTGTCGACCCTCCGATACTGCTGTGCGACGAAGCGTTTGGAGCCGTGGATCCGGTAACACGGGCCGATTTGCAGGGCGAATTCAAGTTACTTGCAGAGGCGCTCAGCAAGACCGTCGTATTCGTGACCCACGACGTGAGAGAAGCGCTAGCGCTGGCCACCAGGATTGCAGTCTTCACTCATGGCGTCGTGCCATTCATCGGAACTGTGGACGAGTTCAGGATCGATAATACAGCAGCGGTGGCCGCGTTGCGGGAGCTACAATGAGTCTGTTTGATTACCTGGTGCAGCATCGTGTTGATGTGGCATTGAGGACGTTGCAGCATCTTGGGTTGGTCGGAGTGTCCGTCGGAATCGCTGTGACCCTGGGAGTACCGTTCGGGATCATCGTGGCAAGACACCTCCAATTCAGAACTCCCGTTCTTGCCGTAGCCAACGTGCTCCAGACGATTCCCAGTCTCGCCCTCTTCGGGCTTCTGCTCGCGGTACCGGTCATCGGCCTTGGAGCGCGTAATGCAATCATTGCACTTGTAGCGTACTCGCTCTTACCCATTATCAGAAATACCTACGCTGGGATATCCGGTGTTGATCCGGCCGTGCGAGAGGCCGCCCAAGGGATGGGGATGACCGATTGGCAGCTTCTGCGCATGGTGGAGTTGCCCCTGGCCGCACCGGTCATGCTGGCCGGCGTACGGGTTGCGGCCGTAATCGGTGTTGGGATCACGACCATAGCTGCAGCAATAGGCGCTGGTGGCCTGGGTGTATTCATCTTTCGCGGTCTGTCGATGGTCGACAATAGCGTTATCATGGCTGGGGCTGTACCCGCGGCATTGCTTGCATTACTGGTAGATGGCGGGCTGCACTTGATCGAGCGAAAGCTGGATTGGAGAGTACGATGAAGTATCTGAATCGTACTGGTACCGTTTTCTTCTTCTTTCCCGTTCTTCTCCTTTCTGCTTGCAGTAACGGGGAGAGGCCGATTGTGGTGGGCTCGAAAAACTTCACTGAATCTGTCCTGCTCGGCGAGCTAGTAGCGCAACAACTGGAGCGACACGGCTTACCAGTCGACCGAAAGCTCAACTTGGGCGGCTCGTTCATCTGTCACAACGCTCTGGTTGCGGGACAGCTGGACGTTTACGTCGAGTACACGGGGACAGCATACGCAGCAATTCTCGAAATGCCCGATACCAAGGATCCGGGTATCGTGCGAAGTACTCTGGACAGTGTGTACCAAGAGCGTTGGGATCTCGTTTGGATGGGACCTTTGGGTTTCAATAACACGTTTGCGTTGTTGATTCGCAACGAGGATGCCACGCGACTGGGCATCTCCCGCCTTTCCCAAATCGGGCCGTATTCGGCATCGTGGCGTTTCGGAGCCGGATATGAGTTCATCGAGCGAGCAGACGGCTACCGGGGCCTGCTTGCGTTCTACGGATTGTCGTTTCGAGGAGAGCCTCTCGAAATGGATCTGGGTCTGACATATCGTGCCCTTGCAGAGGGAACAGTCGATATCATCGCCGGCAATTCGACGGACGGTCAGATAGAGGCACTGGATCTGTTCCATCTGGAGGACGACCGCAGGTACTTCCCGCCTTACGAAGCAGTTCCCGTAGTCCGAGCGGATCTCCTCGAGCGCTTCCCCGTTGCTGACACGGTGCTGGCGGAACTAGCGAATACGTTGACAGAAGCGGAGATCCGGCGGCTGAACTACCTCGTGGATGTTGAAAAGCGA
>JARRLJ010000040.1:0-8132 GCA_037387025.1 Gemmatimonadales bacterium | reverse complement strand
CGTGAACCCAACCATTGTCCGACCACGACACCACTCACGAATAGCGCTATCGACGCCGCGAGCCCCGCTGCCAACCAGGGTATGCGTGCCCGGACAATCCACCTGGGATTCCGTAGCAGACCCTGGTTGGCAGCGGGGCTCGCGGCGTCGATAGCGCTATTCGTGAGTGGTGTCGTGGTCGGACAATGGTTGGGTTCACGAACGGTAGCCGAGTCGATGGTGACCGCCCAGCAACGTACGGCCATGGAGGCTGCTGCTGCTGTGCAGCAGGCCGGTTCGGCCTACGTAACCGCACTAGTTGCTCTTGCCGAGCTCGCGGACACCTCGAGTAACGGTGCGGTGGCACAGGGGCGTGAGGCTGCGCTCAATGCTCTATATGCCGCAGCGTTCGAGTTGGTGCAAATGGTACCCTCCGATCCTGTCGCCGTCACGATTCGGGAGGGCCTGGAACAGACGAGGCTTGCGAGACCGCAAGCCGATCGAACTGGGATACAAAGCGTCGTCTGGTTCTAGACGGCGCGGCTGAGAGGTAGCCATGTTGACGCACAACACACTTATCAGAATGACTGTGATGTTCATGGCCGCGGGAACGGTACCCGGGATGCTGGGGGCCCAGGAACGGGAGAAGACCTGCGGGCAAGGAGAAGTCGTGACCGGCGCCCTCGGCTACGAGAGGCTCGAGTGTGAGTGCTCGGTCGGCCTGTTCAAGGACGAGCCAGGCCACACGGTATATGAGTTCCGATCCGAACCACGCATTTGGGGGATTACTGAGCACGGACCCGCTAGCAGCAAGCTCAAAGAAGGTGACGTCGTGGTTGCCGTGGACGGTTACCTCATCACTACGGCGGAAGGTGGGATGCGGTTCGGTAATGTAGTACCCGGAGTTCCGGTTACTCTGACGGTCCGTCGAGGCGGAGAAGAAACGGACGTCACGGTAACACCGGAGGCGAAGTGCCTGGAGGTGGATCCGGAGGCACCACCTCCTGTGCTCGATGTCGTTGCCGCACCCGAACGCCCGCGGTGGGTGCCACGGGCTGCTGCACCCGCGGATCCAAGCCCTCCGCCTGCGCCACCTGAACAGGACGTTCTCCCTGAGGGATGGATGGGCCTTTCCTTTAGCTGTTCCGATTGCGCTGTTGGCCTTGTAGAGGGCGAAACCGCCTGGGTATGGGACTTCACATCGCCGCCTCTGGTTGAGCGGGTTGAAGCGCTGGGCCCCGCTGAAGCTGCCGGGCTGCAGCCGGGGGACGTGCTCACGCACGTGGACGGAGCAGAACTCACGAGCGAGGAAGGTGGCCGGCGTCTCGGCGCAGTCCAACCGGGGGACACTGTCGTCTTTCGCTATACCCGCAATGGGGAGGAGCGCACTGCCCAACTCATTGCAGGTGAACGACTTGCGATCGGCGGCGAACCGTTCCCCCCTCCCAAGAGAGAGCGGGAGGTCACCCGCTTCTCAGGGGTAGTGGGCAATGCCTTCATCGAGGTCACTGGGGGGCCTATATCTGTGAGCCGAACCGAAGATGAGGTCGTCATTCGGAGCCAGGACATCACGGTCAGGATCAAGAGAACTGGCAACTGAGGCAAATAGGGGAGGGAGAACGGGTTATCCTCGTCCGCCTCCAGGGGCCGCTCAGGGCCTTTTGGCCGGCTCTGGAGAGCACTGGCCTGTCTGTTAGCTGGGTCACAGATGCCCCCCTCCTCCCTCGATACCCTAGGCCCCATGCGAGTGTCGCGAATCCAACAAACCGCACATTTTGTGGGGCTTTCGTGGCTCGTTGCCGCGTTTGTGGTGAGCCTCATGGCCTGTACGGTGCCCGACGGGACCCCGGCTGTCTGGGTGACCGTTCCGTCCGGTGACTCGGTTGCGGCGGTTGCCGAATCGCTGGAGACCTACAGGATAGTGGAGTCCGCGGAGGAGTTCGAAAGATTCGCTCGGATGGGTAGGAGGCATCGGGGAATCAAGGCGGGTGTCTATCCGCTCCGGCCAGGATCGCCGATGGGCAGAGTCTTGGCGGAGTTGAGGAAGGGTACTCCTGCCGTCCGTCTGGTCAGAGTACCGCCAGGGATCTGGCTGTCCGAACTGGCACCGGTGTTCGAATCGTCCCTGGGAATCTCCCGGGACAGCTTCATAGCGGCCGTTCGAGATTCCGCTTTGAGGGCGCAGATCGGCGCCAGTGGCGAGACTGTGGAAGGGTATCTCTACCCCACCAGTTACTACATCCCTGTCGGCGCCTCGGCGTTGGAGGTGCTCCGCCAGATGACGGACTCGTTCGAAGCCCACTGGAAAACTGAGTGGAGCGCCAGGCTCGACACTCTTGGCGTCACGCGCAATGAGATCGTGACCTTGGCGTCGATCATAGAGGGCGAAGATCCGCACGACGTAGACCGTATGCTGGTCGCATCAGTGTACGAGAACCGATTGGCCACGGGCCTCAGGCTACAGGCTGACCCGACCGTTGTTTACGCAATAGGAAGTCGGCGGAGGTTGTACAACAAGGACTACTCAGTGCAGTCGGAATACAATACCTACCGCGTCTGGGGCTTACCTCCGAGTCCCATCAGTCAGCCGACCGATGCGAGTCTGGAAGCCGCCCTGTATCCTGCCTCGTCGGACTTTTACTACTTTGTGGCGCGGTCTGATGGGAGACACGTGTTCTCACGTTCCTACCGCGAACACCTCGCCACGATCCGCAAGATTCGGAATCGAACCCGGAGTAACGGACCTCAGACCAACTAGTAAGCACCAGGGCCAATCTCACCCGACCCAAGACCTTCTCTATGTCAAGCTCGCCGTCGTCGTGGCGGTGAAGACGGTGTTATCTTCGATTCTGCTATCCGAACGAGTGGATGGACCGTGAGCGCATCAGGAGACAAAAGCAGGCCAGAATCCAAGCCGCTCGACTTCATCAGGGCGAAGGTTGCGGAAGATCTCCGTACCGACAAGTACGGGGGGCGTGTGGCGACCCGATTCCCGCCGGAGCCGAATGGCTTTCTCCACATCGGGCACGCCAAGGCGATCTGCCTCAATTTCGGCATCGCCATGGAGAATGAAGGCGGTACGTGTAACCTGCGCTTCGACGATACGAACCCAATAACGGAGGAAGAGAAATACGCGCAGGCGATCCAATACGATATTCGTTGGCTCGGCTTCGACTGGGAGGAACGTCTCTACTACGCCTCTGACTATTTCGACAAATTCTACGTTTATGCTGTGAAGTTGGTTGAAGCCGGCAAGGCATATGTGGATAGTCTCAACGAGGAACAGATCAGGGAGTATCGCGGGACAGTAACGCAGCCGGGGCGGGAAAGCCCCTACCGTGGAAGGTCCGTGGAGGAGAACCTCGATCTGTTGGAGAGAATGAAAGCCGGCGAGTTTGAGGACGGGGCTCACGTTCTACGTGCGAAGATCGACATGGCATCGCCGAACATGCTGATGCGCGACCCGTTGTTGTATCGCATTCGACATGCTCACCACTATCGTGCAGGCGATCGCTGGTGCATCTATCCGATGTACGACTTCGCCCATTGCCTGGAAGACGCTATCGAGCGCATCACGCATTCGCTGTGCAGTCTCGAGTTCAAGGACAATCGACAGTTATACGATTGGGTTCTCCGAGAGGTAGGGATACCGAACCCCCCCGAGCAGACCGAGTTTGCTCGGCTCGATCTCGATTATACAGTGCTCAGTAAGCGCAAGCTCATCAGACTGGTTGAGGAAGAACGTGTTGTTGGCTGGGGCGACCCTAGGATGCCGACTCTGGCCGGACTGAGGCGTCGCGGCGTGACACCCGAAGCGATACGGACGTTCTGCGACATGATTGGCGTGGCGAGGGTGGACAGCAGGGTCGACCTGGGCAAGCTGGAGTTCTGCATCCGTGATGACTTGAATCAGAGAGTGCCGAGGGTGATGTGCGTGATCCGACCGCTGCGCGTCGTTATCACGAACTACCCGGAAGGGGAAGCGGAGTGGCTCGATGCACCGTACTATCCTCACGATGTCCCGAAGGAAGGTTCTCGCAAGGTACCATTCTCACGTGTCCTCTACATCGAACGAGAGGACTTCGAAGAACACCCGCCACAGAAGTTCTTCAGGTTAGCTCCGGGTCGGGAGGTGAGGCTCCGATACGGCTACTTCATCAAGTGCGAGGAGGTGGTGAAGGACCCGGTGTCGGGGCAAGTCACAGAACTGCTATGTAGCTACGACCCAGCTACAAAGGGTGGTGCGGCACCGGACGGCAGGAAGGTGAAGGGTACCATCCACTGGGTATCCGCCGAGCATTCTCTTCCGGCAGAAGTCAGACTGTACGACCGGCTGTTCACGGTTCCGAATCCTGACGACCCAAGGGAGGGTGAGGACTTCACATCGAGTCTGAATCCGGACTCGCTAGTAACGCTCAATGACAGTCGTATCGAGCCGAGCGTGGCCGATGAAGCGGCGGGGAGCAGGTATCAGTTCGAGAGACAGGGGTACTTCTGCAGCGATGTGGAGGACTCGTCTTCGGAGCATCTGGTGTTCAATCGCACCGTGACCCTGAGGGATACCTGGGCGAAAATCGCGGCTGGACCGACCGCGATCCATTCGGGCGCTACCCCGAATGCACAGAAGCCCATGACGGACGCGACCCAGGACTCAGCAACGTCGAGACCCAAACGCGCGCAGGTGGGAACTCCGGAGCACGACGATCGCGCTGCTCGGTATCGCGGGCTCGGTTTGAAGCCGGGTGAGGCGGGCGTGCTGGCAGACAACCGAATCCTAGCCGAGTTCTTCGATAATGTCCTGACCGTGTATGAGAATCCAAAGGCGGTTGCCAGCTGGGTCGTGAATGACGTGATGAGGGAGCTGAAGGACAAAGACCTGGCTGAACTCCCGTGCTCGGCCGAACAGCTCGGCTCGCTGGTGCGACTGGTGGTTGATGGCGTGGTCTCGCGCACAATCGCGAAGGACGTGCTGGCTGTAATGGCTCGCCACGGCGGCGATCCCGAAGCGATCATTCGGGAAAAGGGACTGGAACAGGTTTCGGACACAGAAGCTATTCAGAACCTCGTGGATAAAGTGATCGCTAAGCACACTGAGGAGGCCGGGCGCTATCGCGCGGGGAAGACGGCGCTCCTCGGGTTCTTCGTGGGGCAGGTGATGAAAGAGAGCGGAGGTAAGGCGAGCCCGGCCCTTGTGGGGCAGATGATCCAGGAGAAGTTGGGATGATGTTGCTGTTCTTCAGTTCTCCGGCACATCGCAGCTATTCAAGGGCTTAAGTAGACCTCTCCTCCCTTCATTATCCAAATCACATTCCGCAGTGCGGTTATGTCTTCGGTCGGATCACCACGAACGGCGATGAGGTCTGCCATCATGCCTTCGCTGACCGATCCGACCTGATCGTCTATGTCGAACAATGAGGCGTTGAGAGAAGTCGCTGAAGTCAGGGCCTCGAGTGGGCTCATTCCGTACTCCACCATGAGTTCCAGTTCCTTCACGTTCTGACCGTGTGTGTAGACGCCAACGTCTCCGCCGAAGCAGATGGGAACCCCGACCTCGAGAGCGGTACGGAAGGATTCCTTTTTCTGTGTCACACGCGCCGGGTCGGGGTCACGACCCTTGTTCCACCCGCCGTACTCGGAAACTGCTTCTACCGCGGCGAGCGTAGGACAGAGTGCGACACCTCGGGATGCCATCAGCTCGAGAACTTCACGGTTTGCACCGTCGCCGTGCTCGATGGTCCTGACTCCAGCCACCACGGCACGGCGAATTCCCTCTACTGTCGCTGCGTGCGCTACCACAGGTCGACCGGAGCTGCCGGCTACCTCGACCATCAGCTCCAGCTCGGATTGGGTGAAGGTCGGCTGGGCCGATCCTTTGGGCCCCCAACGGTAATCCGCGTAGACCTTGATCCAATCCGCACCGCGTCCAATCTGATCGCGGGTCACACGGATCAGGTCATCGTGGCCATCAGCCACCTCGGCTCCTTTTGGAAGAAAGTGTTCGGGGGCTCCTTTGGGATTGTAGCTGCCCGTGGCAACGATGGCTTTGGTCGTCACTATCATTCGTGGGCCCGGAATCACGCCAGCATCGATGGCGTCCTTGAGTCCCACGTCCGCATAGCCGGCTCCTTCGGTCCCGAGGTCGCGAACAGTGGTCACTCCGGCCATGAGGGTATTCCTGGCGTGGACAGTAGCCCGAGCGACTCTCTCAGCCAGCGATTCGTTCAACACTTGGTCGACCCAGGGTGTCTCGTTATAAGGATGAAGCAACAAGTGTGAATGACCCTCGATTAGACCAGGTAGGAGGGTGGCATCGGGAAGATCCACTACATTTGCACCCGATGGAGCGCTGACGCGGTTCGACGGGCCTACCGCGACAATCCGGTTGCCCCGGACGACGACGACCCACTCTTCATTTACTTCGGTCCCGTCGAAGACTCTGGCGGGGCGAAGCAGGAACGGGCCCTGGGCCGACGTCGCTGCCGCGAAGCTCGAGATGAGACACAGCAGGGACAGGGTGAGCTTCGAGTTGGAGAGTTTCATGGCCGAGGTCCTCTCTAGTGAGAAAGCCATCAAGCAGATGATAGGATGCGGTGACAATCAGTAGAGCGCAACAGGATTGGGACGTACGGGTTGTTGAGATTGCCTGGGGTGGCCTCTTTGACAAGACACAGTCAGGTACGCTTTCTGCTGTTGTTATTCCGACTCTCGGCATCATGAACTGGTGATCATCGTGGCGCCGAGGGCGGCTACGCCGTGGCGTAATAGGAAAGATTCTTCAATATTGCATTATTGCATTAGTGGCTCCTAGCTCTGGGAGCGGCATTCCCTGGGGATAGGGCGTGCCAACAGTGGAATCGGTAGGTCGCGAAGTTACCGAGCCTATAGAATATCAGACAAGAGGATCTCATGGCGCGACTTCTGGTGGTGGATGACCAGGAACTGGTTCGCAACACCCTTCGTAGGATTCTGGAACGCGACGGTCACGAGGTCGTGGAGGCGGAGAACGGTGAGGTAGCGCTAGAACTGTTCCAGCAACAGGAGACTGATTTGGTGATCGTCGATCTGTTCATGCCGGTAATGGACGGACTCGAGTTGCTGAACGAACTGAGACTCAAGTATCCGGGCACCAGAATGATCGCGATCTCGGGATCTGTCTACGAGCGGAGGCCACGCTTCCTTGAGATTGCCGGGCGGATGGAATCGGTCAGGACTTTGGCGAAGCCGTTCACGGCTCAGGAAGTCCTCGCCGCGGTCAACGAGACGCTCGCGCAGGAGGCCCCCGAATCGGAGGAGTGAGGTTTGTCCTCTTAGCAATGTCTGGAGCCTCCATTGGGGGCTCCTTATCTTTCTCGCCAACAGCGCAACCCCGTTCTATTTTAGCCTCGCGCATCTGAAACCCGTCGCCAGCAGCCTGGAACGGACAAGGCAGCGGCGATTCCATCACCGTTCCAGCGGAGGATTGCATGAAGCGGCTAGTTGCCGTTCTAACCTGTCTCACCGCAGCAATCGCTTGTTCGGCGCCTGAGGCTGCCGATCTCATTCTGGTGAACGGTCGGCTGTACACCCTCGATGAGCAACAGCCATGGGTCCAGGCTTTGGCCGCACGGGGCGACCGCATAGTGGCTGTCGGTTCAAATTCAGAGATCCGGCAGTTCGCAGGTGCCGAGACGGAGACGATTGATCTCGGAGGGGCCTTTGCATCACCAGGGTTCAATGACAGCCATGTCCATGTTGGTGCGACAGGTGCTCTCCTAGTCGGAGTGAATCTGCTCGACGTGCACGAGCCGGAGGCGTTCACTCAGAGGATCGCTGAAGCGGCCGGACGATTACCTGAAGGTAGCTGGATCACCAGGGGCGATTGGGGAGCGTACGAACAGTGGGCAGCCGGATCGTCAGGCCGCGAGGGTGGTGAGCCAGCATCGGGGGCAGGTCCGTTCACGCCGAATCGGCAATTGATTGATGATGTAACAGCCAACCAACCTGTCTTGGTTTCCCGGTTCGACCGGAGTATGTATCTCGCCAACACTCTTGCACTCGAGCTGGCAGGAATAGACGAAGATACGCCGGAACCGAGGGGTGGAGCGATCGAGCGAGATGCTTCTGGCAATCTGACGGGCATCTTGCGCGGCGCAGCGGCACGGATGGTGATGGAT
>JARRLJ010000039.1:0-8155 GCA_037387025.1 Gemmatimonadales bacterium | reverse complement strand
TGAGAGACCAGAGAACTCTGGCTGCTCTCTCGTTGCTCTCGCGGTCCGATTCTTTCGCAGAAGTTGCAGCGCCGGATCAGTCCGTTGAAGAAACACCTCGACCCGCCTATTCGAGAATGCAGGCTAGCAAACTGACGTTGCCTGGTGAGCAACTCGATGCAGGCAAGCCGAGCCCAGAGCAACTTCTGAACGTTGAGATCAGCTCCCTTCAGTTCAACCAGAGATTGATCGATCTGGCAGAGGATCCGGCTGTGCCGCTATTAGCCCGGATTCGTTTCCTCGCGATCTTCAGCAGCAACATAGACGAGTTCTTCATGGTACAGGTCGGTTCCCTAAAGCGGTCATTGGCCGAGGGGGATGTGGAGCCGGGTGTAGATGGGATGGGCGTGCATGATCTATTCGACGCAGTGGCCATCAGGCTACGATACTTGTCCGATCGACTGAGGAAGTGCTTCGAACAAAGTTGTCTACCCCAGCTGCGAGAAGAGGGCATCAGGATCCTCAGATGGTCCCAAACGTCCCCGCAGGACCGCGAGTATCTCAAGCGATATTATGAGGAACAGATCTTTCCACTGCTGACGCCACACGCGATCACGCGTGCTCCGGGACATCCCTTTCCTCACATCGCCAATCTCGGCCTTTCGTTGGCCCTCATGGTACGCGACGCGGATTCTGGGCGACTCCGGTTTGGAACATTGGCACTGCCACCAGGAGCCTCTCGGTTCATTCGGTTGGAAGAACGGTTGGATTTCGTGCCGCTGGAAGATGTGATCCGCGAGAATTTGTCTGGCATCTACCCCGGTCGGTCAGTGGAGGCCGCACACTGTTTCAGGGTAACCAGGGCGGGTGACCTGGAACTGGACGAGGCGCATGCCGACGATTTGCTGGAAGCTGTGGAAGAGGAGGTGAAGCGACGGCCTTTTGCTGGCGTCGTTCGATTGGAATTGGAGCGATCCATGCCGCGCGCATTGCGTGATCTCCTACAGCGGGAGCTGAGGTTAGTCAGCAGCAGTCGTGGCGGTGGTCCGGGTGCGGCGGGCATCTTTGAGGTCGACGGCATGATGGACCTGACCGGACTACTGGAGATCGCGGCCATCGAACGTCCTGACCTGGATTATCCGAGCTTTGAAGGTGTGCCAGCAATCGACCCTGACCGTGACATCTTCGACGCGCTACGTGAGCGTGACATACTGGTGCATCATCCGTACGACAGCTTCGAGCACAGCACGCAACGTCTCCTCGAAACTGCTGCAGTTGATTCGGCCGTGGAGTCTATCAGGATCACGCTCTATCGCGCCGGTGGTCGCTCGCCTGTCGCTGCTGCCCTGATACAGGCTGCACAAGAGGGAAAACGGGTTGATGTATTTGTCGAACTCAAAGCGCGTTTCGACGAGGAGCGCAATGTAGACTGGGTCAGGCAGTTGGAAGCTGCCGGTGTGCATGTGGTATACGGACTCGTTCGACTCAAGACTCATGCGAAGACTGCACTCATAGTGCGACGGGAGGGAAATGCAATCCGTCGGTACGTGCACGTAGGTACCGGGAACTACAATGCCACGACGGCACGCCTGTATACTGATCTTGGACTACTCTCGGCAGATCCCGATCTTGGCGCTGATCTAAACGATCTATTCAACGAGCTGACAGGCGCATCGAGCGCACCACAGACAGATTTTCGCCAATTGTTGGTCGCGCCAAACGCCATGTTGCACCGGTTCCAATCGCTGATACAACGTGAGATAGAACATGCCAAGGCCGGTAAGCAGGCGCGGATCAGGGTAAAGCTGAATGGTCTGGCCTACGCAAAGGTCGTCAGGGATCTCTATCGGGCGTCGCAAGCTGGGGTCGACATAGACTTGATCATTCGTGGCATATGCACTCTTCGCCCTGGCGTCCCCGGACTGTCAGACAGGATTCGGGTGGTAGCCCACGCGGGCCGCTTTCTCGAACACGCCAGGATCTACAACTTTGCCAATGGTGGGCAGGAAGAGTACTACATAGGGTCGGCCGACTGGAGACCCCGCAACCTACGCCGCAGGGTCGAAGTAGTGGCCCCCGTGACTGATGAAGACTCATGCAGGCGACTGGATCGTATTCTCCAGACGGAACTTGCCGATGAGACGGCGTGGGAACTAGGTGCTGATGGATCATATACTAGGCGGACAATGCAACACGGGAATCCGCCGAGCAGTGCACAGGATCGGTTCGTTGCGTGGACCCGAGATGAGCAGAAGTGGAGTTGACCGATGAGCGACCCGGTTGCTGGATCAAAACTCGTGACCCTCCCGCGGTTTCCTTGCACCATCGCACAACGCGGCGAGTTGATCGACAAGACCGAATGGTCCGATCAGCTGAGTTGGGCGCAGACTGTCACCTTCGCCCGTTACGTTGACGCGTTTGAAGCGAAACGAGGAGTCAAGGTTTTTCGGGAAGGGGATCGGGGACACTATCTGTGTCTGCTGGTAGAAGGCAGGGTAGAGATAGCCAAACAGGATTCGTCGGGAGGAATGAAGACACTGGCCACCATCGGGCCGGGTAAGACCTTTGGTGAGATGTCGCTGATCGATGGAGAGCCTCGGTCTGCGACGGCATTAGCACTGGACGACTCCAAGGTCGTCATACTGACGGAAGAAAACTTCAGGCGACTCGCATACCGCCACCCGCGCTTGGGTGTGGCCGTGCTCATGAAGCTGGCAACTCTGATGAGTCAGCGGCTGAGACGAACCAGCATCATGCTAGTCGATTTTCTCGGGGGCTGATCTAGCTCAAGCAATCGAAAACTCGGCATCATCGATGGTTGCCAGCTCACTGGCGTCGAGTACCAGGTCGGGAGCATGGGTTGAATCCAACGCGTGCTCTACAGTGCGCGCTCCCGGGATCGGGATCACGTTGGGTGCGCGGGACAACACCCAGGCCAGCACCACGCAGTGAGGCGAAACGCCGTGCCGTCTGGCGATCGCCGTGATGAGGGGATGTCCGGGCAACTTCTTGTTGAGGCGTCCACCACCTACCGGGCTGTAGGCAAGGAATCCGATTCCCCGCTCAGCGCAGTAATCGACCACACCTGTTTCCAGAGCCTCACGGAAGAACGGGCTCAGCCGGTTCTGCACGGTGACAACCGGCACGATCTCTTCCGCGACCTTGATGTCATCGACCGATACATTGGACAGCCCCACCCAGCGGATCTTGCCTTCGCTCTTCAGGTTGGCGAGAGCGCCTACGCTATCGGCAAGAGGTACGCGTGGGTCGGGTGCATGAAGTTGATATAGGTCGATCTGATCTACAGCTAGCTCCTGCAATGACCGGTCGCATGCGCGACGCAGATGATCGGGATGGCCGTTTGTTTCCCACCTGCCTTGCGGTCGAGTCAAACCGCCCTTCGTAGCTACCGTTACTGACTGGCGATCACCTGTCCAGCTTGCGAGTGCCTTCCGGATGAGCGATTCGTTGTGGCCGATGTCATCATCGTTGATGCAGTAGACGTCGGCGGTATCGATCAGCGTGACTCCTGCATCCAGCGAAGCGTGTATCACACGCTCGCCCACTTGCTCAGCGGGTCGTTCCCGTATTGAAAGTGGCATCCCGCCGAAACCGACGGCCGATACGGCGGGTGCTTCAGGACCTAGGCTACGAGTCTGCATGGTCTAAATGAGTTCCTTTCTGGGGCCTACTCTGAGACGATGTTGAGGAGAGCGATACCTGTCAACACGACCAGTTACAGATCAACACGACCAGTTACAGAACCAAGGAAACCATTGCCGGCTTTACATAGTTTAACAGTTACGGATCCTGAGTGCCGGTTGCCCGCTTGCTGGCGTGCAGTTAGGATTGTTCGCTTGTCAGGTCGTTGTCGAGCGCCAACGGAGGTGGCCGGTGCGTTTGAGATGTATGGTCTCACCGAGTCGGGTCTTTGCTAGGTGAGGACGGGCGGCAAATCCAGTTCGCAGCGACGTTGGCACATCTGTGACGGGGAGCCAGGCATGCACCTTGACCGGACCAAACCAGCCGACTTTGCAGAGCTCACGAAGCCCAGGATCGTGCTCTTGGTGATGCTCACCGTGGCGGCTGGATTCTGGATGGGGTCCCCGGGAACGGGGCAAGCGATGGTGCTATTCCACCTCCTATTCGGAACTGCGCTGGTGGCTTCCGGCACCAACGCCCTCAATCAAGTGGCCGAGCGCGATCTCGACGCGATGATGAAACGCACCAAGGATCGTCCCTTGCCTGCGGGTAGGCTAACCGTAAAGGCAGCGACCGTGTTTGCGTGGTTGGCGGGGATCGCTGGTGCGCTGTATCTCGCCGCTTTCGTCAATGCGTTAGTTGCTGCATTGGCAACGGCCACGTTGATCTCCTACGTGTTCATATATACGCCGCTCAAGCGCCGAACTACCGTGTCAATCCTCATCGGTGCCGTACCAGGTGCACTGCCGATCGCCGGCGGGTGGGCTGCTGCTACGGGAACTGTCGGGCTGGAGGCATGGGTCCTCTTCTGGATACTCTTCCTGTGGCAACTACCGCATTTCCTAGCTCTGGGCTGGTTGTACCGGGAGGACTACGCTCGGGCAAACCTTAAGATGGTGAGCACTGTTGACGCAAATGGAGGGACGACTTTCCTCTACGCGAGCCTCTATGCCGCTGCCCTACTTCCGGTCAGCCTCGTCCCAGCGTTGCTGGGGATGGCAGGATCAGTCTACTTCGTTGGCGCAGCGTTGCTGTCCGCTTGGTTTCTTCTTGCCAGTGGTAGAGCGGCTACGAGGTGCAGTGCAATTAACGCACGCCGGCTGTTTAGGCTTTCCTTGGCGTACCTTCCCCTCTTGCTAGTCCTCATGGTGGTGAACCGCTCGATCTGAACCAACTTCGTGACTACCGATCACCCTGCCAGCCGGGCCCACGCACGACCCGCCCAGGGGTTGCGCCCGTATGCTCCCCATCGTTCAACACCTGAATTCCATTCACAAAGACGTGTAACACGCCGGTGGAGTAATGGTGGGGGTCTTCGAATTGCGCGTGATCCTGAATGGTCGTGGGATCGAACACCACTACGTCGGCATAATATCCAGGGGTCAATGAGCCACGACGAACGAGTCTGAGATTGCTGGCGGGAAGAGAAGTGAGCCGCCGTACCGCCTCGGTTAGCGGGATTAGCTGTTCGTCGCGCACGTACCTGCCGAGCAATCGTGCGAAATTGCCGTAGGCACGTGGATGCGGGTTCGACTTGAGGAACACGCCCTCCGGCGCGAGAGATTCGGCGTCAGAGCCAAAGCTGACCCACGGCAGGCCGATCTGCTTGCGCACGTTCTCTTCGGACATCAGGAAGTACACCGTACCCACTCGCGAGTCATCCTCGACTACCAGGTCCATGGCTGTCTCTTGGGGTGACTTCCCACGCATCTCAGCCACTTCCGCCAGGGTCTTGCCCGTGAGCGGCTTCAGCGAGTCGTTCTTGAAACCCACCAGAAGCACGTTTTCGGCACTTCCCGCTGCGTAATAGAGATTCTCCCAATCGCCACTCGCCTGCGACATCTCTCGCGCCACCTGAGTCCTGATCTCTGGATCCTGCAGCCGTGCTATCCAAGCCTTCAGCCCGCCTTCCTGAACCCACGGTGGCATAGCAGCGTCCAGCCCCGTCGCCCCCGCTGTATAGGTGTACATGTCGGCCGTTATTGGTAGGCCCTCGGACTGCACCTGCTCTACCAGCTCGACGACTTGATTCATCTTCCCCCAGTTGGATTGTCCCGCCGCCTTCAAGTGATAGATCTCGGCGCGGATACCTGCCTGGCGTGCTACCTCGATCAATTCGTTCAGGGCTTCCAACAGACGATCTCCTTCGCTGCGCATGTGCGAGACGTACAACCCGTCGTATTCAGCAGCCACCTTGGCGAGCTCGATCAACTCCTCCGCGTCAGCGTAAAAAGCGGGTGCGTAGATCAGAGATGAGCCCAGACCGACCGCTCCGTCTTCCATTGCTTGGCGCACCAGGCCACGCATGCGTTCGAGTTCCTCTGCGGTAGGCGGTCGATCTTCATACCCGATCTCGTGAATGCGCACGGTCGTGGCGCCCACGAACGACGCAACGTTGGTCGAGATTCCCCGTCGCACTAGGTATTCGAGGTACTCGGCCAATGTCGTCCACTCTATGTCGAACTTGATGTCACCTTGCTGTTCGACGATTTCCTGCTTCATCTCGTCGTTCAGTGGTCCCATCGACCCTCCCTCACCCATCACCTCCAGGGTGACTCCTTGCCTGATGTCACTCTGTGAGCGTCCGTCTTCGATGAGCGATTCGGTTGCCCAACTCAGCATGTTGATGAACCCTGGTGCCACCGCCATTCCCGTCGCATCGATCTCGATCTCGCCTCTTCCGGCGATGGGGTAATCCACGGAGACGATTGTATGTCCTTTCATGGCGACGTCGCCCACTACCGGCTCAGCACCGCTGCCGTCGTAGACGGTTCCATTCCTGATGACGACATCGTATTCGGCAGAACACGCCACTAGTGGGAGCAGGATTGCGCTGAGAATGGTGGTTCTTGTCATGGGTCCTCTCACTCGGAGTCCAAAATGCAGTTCGAGTGCATCCTCTCATCGAAGGCTAAGGTATCCCCAGAATCCGAGGTGTGGCAGGGTTACGTGCGGAGTGGTTCAGAAGGTTCCCGCAAGCACCGGAATGTGGAATCCCAGTTTGCTGTGAGAGCGATCGCGCTCATAGGACCTAACGACCGCGGGTCGCGGAATCGGTATGCCGACCCACCATTTGGCACCGTTAACGTTGAGCAGAGAGCCGGAGGCGCTCGGACCGAAGTCGAGCAGGTCGTTGGGCTCGTTCTTGGTGACCGCCAGGCCCGCCACCAATCCGATCGCGCTCGTCAGGGAAGGAATGAACACACCGGTCTTCGGATCGTCGACCTCGAGTAAGAGATCCAATCCCAGGCCGGCCAGGCCCCCGGCGAGACCGGAGGCGGACACGAGCCACGTTCGACCTGCAGTTCCACTCCACGCCTTGGTCCCGAGTGCTGATCCAAGTAGCCCTACGTTCCCACCCACGAGAGTCCAGGTGAGTAGCTCATCGTCCTCTGCTCCGGCTAGGACTCCGGCGGCTAACCCGTACCAGGCCCCCCAGTACGATCCGAACATTACCAGAGTTGCGTCGCCTGCGTTCGAGTTCTTGGCAAAGGATATCGCTCCGCCCGCCGCCAAACCTGCCAGTCCGCCAACAACGGCCGCTGTGAATCCCGCTTCTGCGGGGGTGTCTTCGTGCGTGTAGCACTCCGTTTGGCCCAAGCCTACGTCATAGCACTGGGTGTAGCTGTCGGTGCCGATATCCAGCACGGAGCGCCAACCCACCCCCTGCCAGGTGCCCCACATCGACCCGAATGCCATTGCGATGGCCTGGCCAGACGTTACCGGATTCCCTGACGTAAATGCCTTGGTTCCGAAGAAGCCCAATGGAGCCCCGATCAACAGGCCGGCGCCGTACGGTTCCGGAGAGGTGGCCCCGAAGGCGGCTGGTATGGCTGTCCCGAGCCACGCTCCATATATGGTGTTCCATACCATCAGGCCGGCGTGTCCGCTGTTTCTGTCGGACTCGGCACGGTTCGTCTGCAACCATTCGAGGGCAACACTGGCGGCGGGCGTGTCTCCATACCGGCCGGTTATATAGATCATTAATTGACGGGCCAGAGTGTTGTGACCCTCCGCCCTCAAGTTGCGCGCCGTCTCGAGCAACACTGCTGCGGAATCGGTTCGCGTCACCTGTGCTCGGAGATCTTCGCTGGGTAAGGTCACGGCGGCGACGAGGGCAATGGCCGCAATTGCCCTGTTGACGAGTTGCATTGACTCTCCCTGTCAGCTTTGGACTCCATATCGGATCGGAGCCAAACCATGGAGTGGCTGCGTCAAGCCGTTGTCAAGAATGCAGCTTCGAGCCTGTCAGGTGGAAGAAATGGCCTCGACGAACTGGGTCGCGGTTTCGAATCGTTTCTTTGGGTTTGTTGCCATTCCTCTGTGCAGGGCTCGGTCGACCGATCTCGACACGTCCTTCCGCACATCGCGCACTCGAGGCGGTTCTTCCATGATTCGTCGTGCCATGACCGCGCTATGGCTGTCGCCGGGGAATGGAGGATGGCCGGTCAGCATTTCGTACAGCACGCAGCAG
>JARRLJ010000038.1:0-12958 GCA_037387025.1 Gemmatimonadales bacterium | reverse complement strand
GCAGTCCATATCTACTGAACCAGGTCGAGACCTTTCACGGCGGGTACCTGCTTGCATGGAGCGATTTCCCGACTATGGAGCGCGCTGTGGCACTCGCTCTGATCGGTGAGATCCCCATCACGGGTAGACTGCCAATTACTCTCTCCGATCAGAGCGAGTGCCACAGCGCGCTCCATAGTCGGGAAATCGCTCCATGCAAGCAGGTACCCGCCGTGAAAGGTCTCGACCTGGTTCAGTAGATATGGACTGCCCAGAGATACGAGAACCGTGGGGCGCCGTGGTTCGGTCTCGATTATCAATGCCGCCAATGAGTCCGGCAACTGGATATGCCCACGGCCCGCGATGAAGCGCACTCCCATGGCAAACACGACGCGCGGGCTTCCTTTGACCACAACTCGGGCCGAGTCGTACGAAGCCGCTCCGGATGCGGGGTATAACCGGAATGAATTGACGGTATCGCCGTGCGATCGGAGTTCGGCGATCAGCCTATTGCCTATTGTGAGGTTCGTTTCCTCGGCGTACGAGATCACTGCCGTGCGACCACGGTTCTCGCGAAAACCGTCAATTGAGCCACGCTGAACCAGAGTCAGCGACCGCTCTGCTATGTCGTCAGCGAGGTCCTGCAGGTCACGGCGGCCAACGGTGGCGGGGATGCTGTCCAACTGGGCCGCGGCTGCGCTGAATAGGCCAGCCCGTTTCTTGAGGTCGAGCATGCGGCGAACTGAGGCGTCGAGTCGTTCCATGGTAATGCGGCCGTCTGCGATTGCCGCAATCATTGCGGTTATGGCGATTTTTGGATCGGATGGGATGAGCAGTAGATCGCTTCCCGCGAGAAAAGCTCGCACCACCGTTTCACCGGGCCCGTACTTGTTGACGATGGCCCCCATGGTGAGAGCATCGGTCACTACGACGCCCTCGAAGCCCAGGGAATCGCGCAAGATACCCGTCATGATGGTGGGCGAAAGCGTCGCCGGTGGTGGATCGTCATCGCCGTCGATGCACGGCATTGCTAGGTGTGCGGTCATCACCGCGGTGACTCCGGCTTCGATTGCCGCGCGAAATGGGACCAACTCCAGGGTGTCCAGCCCATCCCAACAAGCTGGCACCACCGGAAGGTCGATGTGTGAGTCGGAGCGCGTGTCACCGTGTCCTGGAAAGTGCTTGGCAGTAGTGAACAGCCCTTGCTCATTGGCGCCACGCACGTATGCCGCAACCAACTTAGCGACGGCTTCCGGATCTTCGCCGAATGAGCGCGTGTTGATGATGGGATTATCTGGATTGCTGTTTACATCGGCGACCGGCGAAAAGGTCATATGAATGCCGGCCGCGCGTGCTTCGATTGCGGTCGCGCGCCCCAACTCATATGCATCCAGCTCCCGTCCGGTTGCACCGAATGCCATTGCCATGGGAAAAAGGGTCCCGCCCACCAGCCGCATTCCCGATCCCCATTCGAGGTCGGCCGCAATCAGGAGTGGCAGCGTGGATCGTTGTTGCAGCGCGTTGAGTTTCGCGCTCGCATCCATAGGGGACCCGATGGAGATTATGATCCCGCCCAGTTGGAGTGAATCAACCCAGTACGCAATACGATCGAACTCACGTGAATCGAATGCCGTGTAATGACCCATGAGCCACGGCATGATGAGCTGTCCTACCTTCTCCCGTGCCGTAAGTGTTGCCATGACAGAATCGACCACGTCGATCCGGTTAGACGGCGGTGCTTGCACTGCAGGCGGGATGTTGGCAACCGGCGTTGGTGCGATTTCGGGAGGCTCCTGTGGAGCACGCGCGCAGACCAGCGAGGACCCGGCGACGACCGTCAGCAGGATCGACATCCCATTTTTCATGGCTCCTCCACCTGCCATACCGTATCTAACACCGTACCATCGGTCCATTTGACCACAGCCACCGGTTTGTCGGTCAGGCGAGCCGGTTCGGGCTTCCCCCCCATGATCGCCTCCACTTCCTCCTTTATTTGTTCGATAGGGCGCACCGGCAGTCCCGATCCGCGGACCCTATCGAGTAGATCCTCTCTGTGCGGGTTGATGGCGATCCCACGCTCGGTGACTATCACGTCGATCAGCTCCCCGGGTCCGGACAGAGTGGTCACCTCGTCCAAGATCACTGGGATGCGGTCGCGGAACGAAGGCACGGCAAGAATCGAGCAATCCGCGTAGAGGCAGTTCTGCCATCCTCCGATCCCGTGCAGCAATACCCCATCCGAATGGGTGTTCACGTTGGCATTGAAGGCGAGGTCTACTTCGGTAGCTCCCAGCACGGCGACGTCTACCATCGACGCGAAGTTGCCCTTGCCATGATAGTTGTAGGATGTGAACGGTGAGGTTACTACGTGACGTCGGTCTGAAGCGATGGATGCGATCCCGGCGAGGTCGAAAGTCTGGCCGTCGAGGATGTAATCGGTGAGGCCCTCCTTTAACAGGTCCACCAGGTACTGCGTGGAGCCGCCGCGTACAAATCGTGCCTTCACTCCTGCTTCTTGCATCATCTCTTTGAGGAATTGCACGAACGCCAATGCGATTCCGCCAGCGCCGGCTTGGAACGAGAACCCGTCACGCATGATTCCGGCGTCTCTGATGAAACGCGCCACATATTCCGCGATCAACAAGCGATCGGGACTCTTCGTAATCTGGGTGGTACCCGAAACGATCTTGGTTGGATCGCCGATGGATCCGACTTCCACTACATGGTCAACATTGTTACCCTGGATCTGCCATGGGACACATGGGAAATCTACGAGATTGTCGGTAACGACTATCACGCGATCGGCGTAAACCGAATCAGCGAGCGCAAAACCAAGCGATCCGCAGGCGGATGGACCGTGTGACCCATCGGCGTTTCCGAACGGGTCGGCTGTGGGTGCTGCAATCACGGCGATGTCGATCTCCACCTCTCCATCCTGTATCGCCTGCCACCGGCCACCGTGGGACCGCAACACACCCGTGCCGCGCATCTTGCCATGGGAGCAATACTCACCGAGCGGACCGTTCATGCTTCCCTCTATGTGATGCACCACGCCGCGGTCCATCAGGTCTATCACCGGCTCGTGGCACGGGAACGATGCGCTGGGAAACCACATGAGGTCTTTGACGCCCATTTCGGCCGCGGTTTGCAGCGCTGCCAGCGCCACCCGATCGCCGTTGCGAAGATGATGATGCGACGCTATCACCATCCCGTCGCTCAGCCCGCAGCGCTCGAACGCCGTGCGGAGGTCGGGCACACGCTTGTCACCGCTGTCGGGGTAATCCGTGCACGATCTTATCGGCGGGCCGTGCTTCCTACCCTCGGGCTCGTGCTCGCCAACGCCTTTGAACGGGGGCTGTTGTTTGTTGTTGACCACCTTGGGAACAAGTCGGCCCGCGGCGTTGACGTGCAATTCCTTGCCGCGGCTCATTGGGAGCCTCCGTCGGCGCCGTTGTCAGCTTCGGGAATCAAACCCACGCGTGTCGCCTGCTCGACTAGTCGCTGGGCCCTAAGCACGACCGGCGGATCGATCATTCTGTTTCCGATGCTTACGACTCCCAGGCCCTTTGCTTCCGCTTCTTCGAAGGCTGCCACTATGCGTTGAGCCTTGGCGATCTCTCCCGCCGTTGGCGCAAAGGCCTCGTGAATCGGCTGTATCTGGCGCGGGTGAATACAGCCCATTCCCTCGAATCCGAGGGAGCGGGATCGTCTAGCCCAAGCCTTCAACCCTTCAATATCTCCGACGTCGCCGAAAACCGAATCAATCGGCTGAACGCCAGCTGCGCGAGCCGCGTTGACTAGCCGCGAGCGTGCGTAAAGGGACTCGTCCCCTTCAGCTGTCTTCGTGACGCCGAGATCAGCAGTGTAGTCCTCCAATCCCACCGTTACGGCAACGACGCTGTCCGTGGCTCGTGCGATTTCGAACGCGTTTTCGATACCCAGTGCCGACTCCACGATCGGCATCAGCCAGACCGGCCCCATGGACTCACCGGCCTGGATGTTTTCTATGCGCCGTGCGACTTCGCGGACCTGGTCTGCGTTCTCTACCTTGGGTATCAATATAAGATGGGGCGATTCTGGAATGATCGCTTCCAGATCTAAAAGGCCGAGTGGCAACTGATTGATTCGAACCATTCGTTCCGCACCGTAAAAGTCGATACACCTCAGTGCGTTGCGCACCAAGATCCGAGCCGCGTCCTTCTCGGTGGGATGGACCGAATCCTCCAGGTCCAGAATCACAGCATCGGGTGTGTGCAATCCCGCGTTTATCATGAACTTGGGTTCGTTTCCTGGCAGGTACAGCCGGGACCGGCGTAGGCGATCGCGATCGGTGTGTTCCGGCGGTGCCATGACGCGATGGGGAGGAGCCGAGCCCGTGATGCCCGCTCGTCGGATAGCCGCTTCGATCCTGGCGGCGAGAACAAACGGGAGAGCACCCTTGTCATCGATCGTCAATCGAGCGTGCTCGACTCGCAACGTTTTCAGTACAGTTTCCACGGCCGCGCGAATCGAGTTGCCGTAGAGCGATCCTACCTTCGACACCACGTCCAGGCTTAACCCTTCGGCGTCGCGGATTTCCACGGACACGTGAGCGTCGGAACGGACGTCGCCTCCCGAGCGGCCCGCCGCGCCGGTTCCCGCGGGTTTCTTTGCGGCCTGGGTGGCCATGTTGAAACCTCCTAGACCAGCTTCTCGATGATAGCGTCCGTGGTCTGCGTAGTGGTTGCGGCTCCCTGCTCGATCACATTTGGGCCACCGGGCAGTCGCATCAGGTCGTACGGGCGTACCTTGCCGTCGCTCACGACAGTCGCTACGGCGTCGCGTACCTTCTTTGCTTTTGCGACGTCACCGACGTGATCGAGCAGCATGGCTGCACTCAGGATCATTGCGATCGGGTTCACGATGGGTGGATCCAGCTCCCCATACTTTGGGGCCGATCCGTGAGTTGGCTCGAACACTGCGACTTCGTCTCCGATGTTGCCCGAGCAGGCGAAGCCCAACCCACCCACCAGCCCCGCGAACGCGTCAGAGACGATGTCGCCGAACATGTTTCCGGCCACGATCACGCCGTAGTCCTCTGGGTTCTTGGTCAGCCACATCATCTGCGCGTCAATATTGGTCGATCTGATCCAGATGTCGGGATAATCCTGTTGGACCTCCCGTGCCACCTCCTCCATCATTCCGGAAGTCTCGCGCAAAACGTTGGGCTTTTCGCATACCGTTACCGATGAATACCCATGTCTCTCGGCGTACTTGAACGCAGCCTGTAAGATTCGGCGGCACGCGTTGCGAGTGAACATCCGCACCGACATGGCCAGGTCTCGCCCGGCTACGTCGGCAAACGGCTTGAACTTGGGATGCGTTGCCATTGCGCCACGCACGACGGGAGGTGGATCGGTCCATTCTAAGCCGCTGTACAGGCCCTCCGTGTTTTGCCTGAAGATGACGGCGTCCACTTCCGGCTCCTCGAACGCCCCGTCTCGTGTTTGCCTAATGAAATTGAGAGGATTGCCCCTGAAGGATCGGCAAGGCCGGATGCAGATGTCCAAGTTAAATATCTGTCGCATGCCGACGATTGGACTGAAATACACGAGCCCCTTATCGCGCAGGTCCGGATCGAGTTCGGCTGCTGCATCGTTCTTCGGCTTCGACGTAATGGCGCCGAACAGACCCAGCTTGTGTTCCCTCAACAAGTCGACAGTCTTATCTGGGAGCGGGTTGCCTTCCGTTACCCAATACTCCCACCCGATATCGGCGCGTATGTAGTTGGCGTCAAAACCAACTGCTTCCAGAACCCGGACTGCTTCCGGGAGTACGATCTTGCCGATTCCGTCACCCGGCATGGAGACTATTGTGTATGTCATGTTTCGACCCGTCTCTTGCTTACGCGCGTTCGAAGTTCAGAGTGCAAAGGTCAAAGTGGGTAGTGCAGGGTGCACAGTGCAAATCCCTCATGCATCTCATGCCCCCCTCATGCGTCAGCCACTAGGGACGTGGTAGTCACCACTTCCCCAATCGCCTTTTGACCAAGTTCTCGATCCCTCCTGCAACTACCAATGATTGCGGTACGGACCCGAGTGCCGGGAACGTGAATTCCTCTGCTCGGTAGGTCGCAACGCCGTTCCTGAAGTCGATTTCAACGTCGTCACCTGGAATGATCGTGAGGTGTCCCTCTTCCACCGCATCGCTGATGTGCCGGGCCACACGTTCTACCAGTCCGGGGCACTCGATGCACACGAATCCATTGTTGTATGCGTTCCTGAGGTAGGTCTGAGAGAAGCTGCCAGCGATGACGAGGGCGATCCCCTTTGCCTGTAGAGCAGTGGCAGCCTGCTCTCTACTCGAGCCGGTGCCGAAGTTCCTGCTGCCGACGAGTACGTCCCCTTCGCCCGTGATCCTTGCGAACTCCGGGTCGTAGTTCTCCATCACTACGCGCGCCATTTCCTCGGGTGTCATACCCTCACGATACGTGTAATCTTTTCCGTAAATGCCATCGGTATTCAGGTTATCCTGCGGCACGAACACCAACCGACCACGCAATCGTTCCGGGAATCCTTCTTGGATCGCTACCGTCTCAGCTTTCAACTGAGGACGTGGAAACTCGCTGATCCTTCTGATCGGGACGCGTGCGTCAGAGGTCGCGGGCCCCGTGATGTAACCCGCGACGGCTGACGCTGCGACTACTGCGGGGCTCGCCAGGTACGCTTGCGCCTCGCGTGAGCCCATGCGCCCCTTGAAGTTCCGGTTAGTGGCCGAGATGCCAACTTCACCCGGCTCCAACAATCCGACGCCGAGCCCAATGCATGGTCCGCAGCCGGGTGGGAGTGGGTGCGCTCCGGCTTCCAGGAGAGTATGCCAGGCCCCAGTCCGCTCTGAGTCTTCTTGGATCTCCTTGCTAGCAGCAGCAACGAATAGCTCCACACCGTCCGCCACTTTCTTGCCACCTATCACCCGAGCCGCCACTTCGAGGTCCTCCAAACGGCTGTTAACGCAAGAAACGATGTACGCTTTCTGAATCGCGATTCGTTCCTTCTCGATGTCGGCCAGCGACCGCATTACTTGGACACTGTCCGGGCCGGAAACGTGAGGGCTCACGTCGGCCAAATCGAGTACTATCTCGGCAGCATAGGACGCATCGGGGTCGGCGGCGTGTCGGTCGTCACTCCACGACGCCAGATCGTCTTCGCTGAACCGGACTTTGCCTTGTGCGTCGATCAGTTTCTTACGCTCTCTCAAGTATTCGATGGTCACTTGATCCACGGGGAAGTGCCCCACCAGCGCTCCCCACTCGGTCGTCATATTGGAGATCGTCATGCGAGCATCCATGCTGAGGCTCGCGACACCCGGTCCGCGAAACTCGACAGCCGCGTTCAGGACTTCTGCCTGGTTATACAGGCCGCAGAGAGTGATGATCACGTCCTTGCCGGTCACCCCCTCACGTAGTTCTCCGTCTAACCGGACTCGCACGCTGCGTGGGATCTGCCACCAGAACTCGCCGGTAGCCCAGATGGCTGCCGCGTCCGTACGCACTACCGGTGTTCCGAGCGCTCCGAGCGCACCGTACATGTTGGAATGTGAGTCGGACCCGACAACCAACGAACCGGGTACCACGTACCCCAACGAAACCATTATCTGGTGCCCGATCCCCGTTCCGGCTGGGTAGAAGTCAATCCCTTGCTCGTGCGCGAATCGTTCAATCTCAGAGTATTTTCTCAGGTTGGTTTCCGATTGGTTCTGTATGTCGTGATCCAGGGCGAATACCGGCTGTGATATATTCTTGATACCCGCGGCTCCAATTGCTGCGAACTTCGTCATCACGGCTGCTGTGTTGTCGTGCGTCATGATGTGCCGCGGCCGCAGCGAGACGACATCTCCGGCCCTTAGGGGTCGATCCGGGCCCTCCGTCATGTGGATCTGGGCTATCTTCTCGGTGCTGGTCTGTCCCATTCCTCCTCCAGGATCCTCACGAGTCGACGTGACAGTGTTCCATCAGATCGGTAATCGAGGACAACTGCTCCAGTCCCCAGACGGCCTCCTTCAATCGCTTGCACCCTGCGTCCGATAGTACGGGAGCCCCCAGAGCGTAAAACTTCTCCTCAATTTCGCGATCGGTAAGCGGATCCCTTGGGGTAGTCGAGCTGCTTAGCGAATTCGGTCCCGTCCGTTGTCTTCACGATCACCACCACCCGCTGCAGGGCCGGGAAGACCTTCTCGATTTCGGGATCGGCCACGACCTCCACCTTGTTCAGTTGCTCGCGGATTCTGGGATCCATGAGCTTGTCAGGCTCGAACTGGGCCGGGGTAACCTGGCGGTCTACTACGGCAGCGGCGATCACATATGGCAGACTGTGATCGGCCGTTTCCTTGGATCGCGGATCGTACTTGGATGGGTCCGCTAGAATGTCGGCGGCTCGCGCCAACGAACGGATCTGAATGTTTTCGATCCGCTCTGGCGCTAGGTTGTTCTCGTTTACGATGTCGAGGGTGGCCGAGATCGGTGTGTGGGTCAGGGCCTCGGTGGGAAATGCCTTCATCCCGCAGCGCTCGATTCGCCACGATTCGCCCAGACCTTCGATCAGCACCTCCAACTTCCACTCCGGGCCCAGGCAGTGAACGATCCCCTCCTTGCCGTCTATCACGTGTTCCGGGCCGGTATATCCCTTCTCCGCGAGCAGGGCCGCCATGACGCCACTCTGGGTCGCCATGGGGTCGACCGTGTTCTTCATCATGGTGAGCTTCCCGGCGGTGACCGCTCCGAGAGAGCCGTGGTGCGATGCGGAAATACCCACTGCGTGCTGGATCTTTTCCCATGGCAGATCCAGCATCCGCGAGGCCACGATTGGCGACACGAAGGCGGTGAGAGAGGCATGGTGCCAGCCGCGTTCGCGAATGCCGGGAAAAGATCCTTACCGCTCTTACCGCCGCGTTCGCCGCAAGCTATGGCTGCAGGGATTATGTCGGAGGGATGCGAGGGATCCTGCTGCCAATAGATGTCGTTGTAATCCATTACTCGGACCATGAGCGCATTGGCGAGGGTTGCCGACACTAGGTCGGTTTTCTTGCCACTGCCGATCACTGTCGCCGGTCCGACGCCACCGATTTCGTTCAGTACGTCCAGCGCGATGCGCGCGTCTGCTTGCCGATATCCCCCCAATGCGCAACCCAACGAATCCAGCAAGTAGCGTCTTGCTTCATGAATGGCCTGTTCACTCAGATCTTCAAAACGCAGCTCAGATGCCCAGCGGGCCATCTGTGCGGTGATAGTCTCGGACATGCAGGATTCCGTTTCCTTGCGGTTTTCAGCAGGCCAGATTCTTGAACGGTAAGTAGCTCATGAAATCGGCGTGGTGAACGATGGTGGCTTCCGTGCTTCGCTTGACTATGTCGCCCTCGCCTGCGTGCGTCGCTATTATGTGGCAGACTTCCTCAGGCACGTCGCACGACATTGCCAGTGCGACTCCGGTGAAGGGATGTCTCAAGTGCCGGCCGCGCTCGCTCTGCCGTGTCTTGCCATCCACTCTTTCGTATTCTAGTAGCTTGCCGACGTCGGCCAGGATGGCACCGGCTATAACGACGTCGAGGTTTATTCCGAGGGCCGTTCCCAGGAACCTCTGCATCGCTTCGGCGGCCGGCCGCGCGATGTGTACCACGCAGCGCTTGTGCTCCATGAAGGTGGCGGGACAGTCTGGCACGAGCAGAGTGAATGGGATCTCCTCCAAGTCATCCGGATTCAACGGGCTCATCTCGAATGCCTTGATCCAGGTCTGAGTCACCTGCTCGCGAAGATCGGGATCCTTGATCCACTCCAATTCCGGCCACAGACGTTCCACAGCCTCGCGCATATCGGGCTCCTCCTTCGGGGAAGACACGGTTGGCTGGTCAAATGGCCTTTAGTGCGCCGCCGTGCGTGTACAATTAAGCACAATCGGGTTCTTTAGTTAAGTTGTTTCGGGCGGACCTGGCTGAGCGCTGTTGCTACACACCCCGCAAGAGGGAGGCGGCTACGAAAAACCATCTGGCACGCGTAACCCTGCTTGTTGCTTCCGGATCCTTGACGTGTTTGGCTGGATGCAGCCATGAATCGCTGGCCATCGACCCTGAGGTCCGACCGGGCATCGAAGTGCTCGTCACTGATTCCCTGCACCTGCTTGAGGGACGCCGGGTAGGGTTGGTTACGAACCAGACCGGGGTGGACAGAGAGGGCATTGGAGATGTGGATATTCTCGTGGCCGTGGGGGTTGAGCTCGTCGCGATCTTCAGTCCTGAGCACGGTTTTAGGGGTGAGCTAAATGAGGAGGATATAGGTCATTCGACCGATTCGGCGACTGGGCTCCCGATCTACAGCCTCTACGGCACCCGCCGCGATCCCAAGCCGGAAATGCTCGAGACCCTCGACGTTCTACTCATCGACATGCAGGACATTGGCGCGCGTCCATACACGTACATATCGACGGCTCTGCTGGCGATGCGCGTAGCAGCAGAAGTGGGGCGCGACGTATTTGTCTTGGACCGACCCGATCCCGTCGGAGGGGAGCTGGTGCAGGGTCCGTTAAGGGACCCGGCATTCGACAGCTTTGTTGGCATGCTGCCTGTTCCGCTCCGTCATGGGATGACGTTCGGTGAGTTGGCCCTGCTAGGCAACGAGGTGTTGGGGATTCGTGCGCGTGTAACCGTGATCCCGGTGGACGGTTGGCGGCGCCCAATGTGGTACGACGAAACCGGAATTCCCTGGGTCAAGCCGTCGCCCAACATGCCAGATTTGGAGAGCGCTACACACTACCCTGGAACGGTGATCTTCGAGGGCACCAACCTCTCAGTGGGCAGGGGCACGCCGATCGCCTTACAGGTGCTCTGTGCACCCTGGCTCCGACCGCTGGAGGTCATGGTGGAGGTCGGGCCATTCCCGGGAATAACAGTGTCAGACACCAGCGTGACGCCACGGTCTCCTGCGGATGGCAAGTATCCTGATCTGACTGTGCCCGCTCTGAAGTTCGCGGTCACTGACCGCGAATCCTACGATCCGACTCGACTGGCGGTACTAGTACTGGCAGCTCTGAGGGATGTGCATCCGGACTCGTTTGCGTTCACCGGCAGCTTCGATCGGCTCGCTGGCTCGGACCAGATACGGCTGGCGATCGAAGCAGGACGGCCTGCCGCCGAGATCGTGGCGGCATGGGAGGGTCCGCTGGAGGAGTTTGGAGAGCTACGGGAGAGGTTTCTTATTTACAGGTGAGCGGGGAGTGAGGAGAGGCAGACCCTTACCGTCCCTTCCCGTCACCGGGCTCTTCCCGACCTCCAGATTGCCGTACCCGTAGGTCTCCGTTATTGTTACCTCTCCGTACCCCCCAAATTGAGCTGATGTCGCTGATACCAAAGCCGCTGGAACAGGGAGTCGAGGCCACGCTGGTGCCGGTTGTCAACTGGCTGATCGGGCGTCGCGTGCATCCCAATATTCTCACCCTGATCGGGACTTTGATCCTGATTGGCTCAGCCGTTGCGTACGGCACCGGCCTCATCAGGCTGGGCGCGGTCCTCCTGCTCCTGAGCGGCGTCTTCGACATGCTGGATGGGCGGGTTGCCCGTGGTGGCGATGCGACGTCCAAGTTCGGGGCCTTTTACGACTCCACCCTGGACTCTGTATTGCGGCATCGCTATCTACTTCATGACTGGCGGTGTGCCTGGCTGGGTGTCGATTCCGGCGGTCGTGGTGGCCGTGAGCGCTCTGTCGTTCTCTCTCATAGTCTCATATGCGCGGGCCCGCGCCGAGGGGCTGGGACTGGATTGTCGCGTGGGGATCGGACAGCGCGCCGAGCGGATTCTCGGACTAGGAGTTCCGACGCTCTTCTTCAGCGCGGGGCCGAGCGGATTCCTGCTGCTTGGCATCGTAACCGCGTTGGCAATCGTGGCGTTTGTGACGGTGATTCAGCGGATCCGTCACGTCTACAAGATCACGCATAGGGCGCGCCGGACCACTCAGGTCCGTCGTGCAGCGCCCATCTTGGCAGAGCTACAGGGAAAGGAAGCAAGTGGTGAGCGGTTCATTCGATAAGAAAGTGGCGCCTCCCGACGGGAAGTTGGGTGTGCTCCTGGTTGGACTGGGTGCCGTGGCGACGACGTACCTCGCAGGTGTGGAAAACGTACGGCGGGGGCACGGTAAGCCGGTCGGGTCGTTGACCGAGATGGGTACGATCCGGCTTGGCAAGCGGACGGAAGACAGGTCCCCCCGTATCAGGGAGTTTGTGCCTCTGGCGGACCTGAACGACATCGTCTTTGGCGCATGGGATCCGATTCCGGACGATGCTTACGAGTCGGCCAAGGTTGCCAGCGTGCTGGAGCCGGGGCACGTGGAGCCCATCGCCGACTTCCTGAAAGCAATCAAACCGATGCCCGCGGTGTTCGATCAGGCTTACGTGAAACGCTTGACCGGGAAGAACGTGAAGACCGGAAAGACCAAGCGCGATCTGGCCGAGCAGCTGCGCGAGGATATCCATTCGTTCAAGAACAAGAACGGTTGCGACCGGCTGGTGATGGTATGGTGTGCTTCGACCGAGATCTTCATAAAGCCGGGTGACGTACACCAGAGCTTGGCCGCATTTGAAACGGCCATGGAGGAAAACGATCCGGCAATCGCGCCGTCCATGCTGTACGCCTGGGCAGCTATCATGGAGGGTGTTCCGTTCGCGAACGGGGCTCCGAACCTCTGTGTGGACACTCCGGCATTGCAGGAGTTGGCGGAGCGACAGGGCGTTCCGATTTGCGGCAAGGATTTCAAGACGGGCCAGACGATGGTCAAGACGGTTGTCTCCCCGATGCTGAAGGCCAGGATGCTGGGCCTTTCCGGCTGGTACTCGACCAACATACTGGGCAACCGTGATGGCGAGGTGCTGGACGATCCTGAGTCCTTCAAGACCAAGGAAGAGTCCAAGCTAGGCGTGCTCGAGTACATACTGCAGCCCTCGATGTATCCCGAGCTGTACGG
>JARRLJ010000037.1:0-8350 GCA_037387025.1 Gemmatimonadales bacterium | reverse complement strand
GCCCAGCAGTCCGGATTCCCCGCGCCACCGCCTCCCAATCGTAGTCCAGAGCCAGTGGATACACTCCACTCATCCGCAAGTATCCCGATGCGCCAGCTCGAGTGTCGGGCCCGAACACTTGTAACTGCGCCACGTCGACGCTGTCCTTCTCCACGGCGACTGCTGCTACCACCGAGTCGATGGTGAAGGCGGGTGCCTCCCCCTCCCGCCCAGCCGCGAGTCTTGCAAGCACCGCTCGGGAAAGACGCAAGGATACAGGAAGCCTCACGTCGGGCAGCAACGGTTGTTCCGGTGCCGCTCGCGCTTCACTCGCTGGAATACTATTGGAGCTGTCGCCGACTTCGATTTCAATCCCGCTCACATAGAGCTGTCTCACATCCAGCTCGCGTCGAAGCAGTCGAGCCAATCTCCATTCGATGCGCACGGTCTCGATCGCAACTTCTGTCGCGCCGCTGGTAAGGCGCAGATCGATCACGTCGAGTGGGCCCCGCAAGTTGCCGTTCACTCCACCTATCGTGAGCGCGGGAGCGAAGCGGCCTCGCACGTACGCCAAGGCAATGCGCGTACCCAAACCGGTGGACAGCAATAGCCAGGTGGCCACAATCGAGAGCACGAGGACTGACGCTATCCCCACCGCGATCCAACGGAATTCCCGCCCTCTCAGCCGCGGCCACCTCATAAATCAGGACCTACAGTGATGTGGAGCCGCAGAGGATTTCCGGCGCGACTCAACGCCACAGCCAGATCCAACCGCACCAGTCCCACGGGGGACAGCCAGCGAACACCTCCTCCCACGCCCTGCTCCAGATCCCAGCTCGCCGAGTCCATGGCGTTCCCGACGTCGACGAAGCCGGCCACCATAATGCGGTTGACCACCTGTTGATCCACCTCGACGCTCGCCACTGCCAACACTCTACCACCGATCACGTTCCCTGCTTGGTCGACCGGGCCGAGCGATCGGAACTCATAACCACGCACGCTCTGGTCGCCGCCCGCGAAAAATCGAATCGACGGAGGTAACTGACGCAGCTGTGACGTGACGGTGCCACCCAGATCGAGTCGAGCCAACAAACGAGTCTGCCCGGTAATCGCCCGTATGATTTTGGCATTCGCTCTGATTCTTCCGAATGAGGCATCGGAACCGAAGCCTCGAACAGCGCCCTGCAACTCCAGGCGCAACCGTGCTCCGCGAGTTGGGAAGACTCGGTCATTCGCCTTGGTCAGCGACCAGCTGGCGCTCGGCATCAAGAGATTCGACGTGCCCGAGTCGGTCCCGACCTCGAAGTCTTCGAGCTGGAAGGAGAGCGCTAGGGTTTCCTGCAACCGATTCCGGGAATGGGCGAGGCTAGTGGATATTATGACGGCGTCACTGCTACTAGTGCTCGGAGTCAGTCGGGCAAAGCCTGCTGCCAGACTCAGCACCTGTCGTCCAACGGTTCCAAACGGTATTACGTAACGGCCGGACACCTTCTTCTCAATTATGGAGGCCGAGATTTCTCCCAGCGCTCGGTGCCCGCCTCGGTTCAGCCGGCGCAACTCCACCTGGAAGCTGCCTCGTGGGCCCGTGTTAGTGCCGTACCCGGCTCCAACCTCGTAGCGCTGTGGTCTGCGCGGGACCAGGCTCACCTGAATCGGCACCTCCAGGCCTTGCGCCATGTCGCGGCGCGGAACCACTTCCACCCTACTGAAGTAGGGACTGTCGCTCAATGCCGACTGCAGTGCCAACAGCGGTACCGTACTGAACGGCTCACCACGTCGGAATGTCACGTAGGATTGCAGCACGGCCGGATTGACCACGTCCTGATCGAACGAAACGGAACCGAATTGGTACCGCTGGCCCGTTGCGAAGGAGAGATTGACCACGGCCGTGTACGACTCGAGGTCTACAAGTACCTCGTTGGTATCGAACCTGCCGTCCAGGTATCCCAGTTCCGCAGCCCGGTTGACCAGTCTGGTCTTCCCCATCTCGTATGCAGCATGAGAAAGCGGTGCTCCTTCCGTTAGGGGAAAGCGCTGCAGCACATCTTGAAACCCCGTTTCGTTGGCGCCCTCACCAGTAACCGCGATTGAAATCTTGCTTACAGTAACGCGTGGACCTGGGTCCACCACGTAGCGGGCCGTCCACCTTCTCTGATCTCTGGTGAGTTCAGGTTCTACGTGGAGCCGGTAGTAACCGAAGGGTTCCAGTGCGAGAGCGATTTCCCGCGGCGCGCGGTCGTGCAGCCGCCGCACACGCGCCTCGCTCACGGCGGTTTCCGACGCGGCACCGGCGATGCTCATGGTGGCGAGGGCGTTGCGACGCTCGGCGCCGCTGATGCCTTCGATCCGGACACGGACAGGGAGGTCCTGGGCCATGCCCGCCCCTGCAAGTGACACATACGCCAGTGCCACCAAGAGAAGAGGCTTGGAAGATCCGGAAAGGCAGAACCTCAGGACAGTGTTCACCTTGGGGACCCGTTCCTTTCTCAGATCCTCGAGCAATCGCACGCGGGCACGAGGCTACTTGTCGCGCGAACAAACAATTGGGTCATGTCCAGCATAGCTTAACAATATGCCACGTTGCGGATCGAGGCACTCGTTGGTTGTTCGGCAACGCGAGCGCCAGGGTTTAGGTCCGTGGTTAACTCGTGCGTATCCTGGCTAGCCTCGCTGTTCTGGCTTGCCTTGCTGTTATAAATTTCGAGTGGTGGCTTCAATCGTAGGGGGAGCCGGAACTCTGTGGCCGGATCTCACCCCCGACCGACCTGGCGGGGTGCTTTGCCAACGTAGCCCGTTGCCAGAACCCGATTTTTCGACAGGCAGAGAAAACAGGAGGCTCGCTTCGTGCTGCCGGTAGATTCGAGTACGCGAGTAGGGGGGGAACGTCCTATTCTGACACCGCTGGCAAGTGCAGCCAGAGTGTTGGGACAGGTACTTGTGGCTGCGTCGATCTCGGGTTCAGCCGTCGCCCAGCAAACGCAGCCAGACCTGGTGGCGGAAGGCATCCGCCGGCGCATAGAGATCGGCAACGCTCCCGCTTCTGCGAGTGAAGCAGAGCACATATTCGCCTCCAGCTCCTTGCCCCGCTTCTACGTACAACGTGCATTCAAACCGGCCTGGAGCGATTCAGGGAGGCCACTCCCTGCTGCTGCCGCCTTTCTTGCCGCCTTGGAGGCGGCAACCGACGAGGGACTCGAGCCGGACGACTATCACTTGATCCGGATCGACAGCTTGCTGCGCGTGGCATCAACAACTCGACGGCGCTCCCTTGATCCTGCAATGTTGGTGGACCTCGACCTGATGATGACCGACGCCTTCCTGGTCTACTCCGCGCACTTGCTCGCGGGTCGGGTCAACCCGGAGACTATCGACCCTGAGTGGCACGCTAACCGTCGGGAAATGGACCTGGCGCAGTTTCTGGAGAGCGCCATCCAGTCAGGCAACCCCGCGACGAATCTCAGAAGCCTGTTGCCCGAGCAAGCGGGCTACGGAAGACTCAAGGAGGCCCTGAGGCATGATCGGGCGGTCGCGGTTCAAGGCGGGTGGGACGCGGTTGCAGACGGACCAAGGATCGCTGTCGGTCAACGAGACGCCCGAATAATCACCTTGCGACGACGGTTGGAGTTCACCGGTGACCTGGTCGCCTCCGCCATAACGGACTCAACGTTGTTCGACGATCAACTCGCCACCGCAGTCAAGCGTTTCCAGACTCGACACGGCCTGGACGCCGACGGCGTATTGGGCGCTGCAACGCTGGCCGCCCTGAACGTTCCCGTGGAAGAACGCATTCGTCAAATCGAGTTGAACCTCGAACGGTGGCGCTGGTTACCGCAGGATCTGGGCGAACGCCACATCATCGTCAACATAGCTGCGTTCGAGCTCGAGGTCTTCGAAGGCAAGCGCCCGGTGCTGAGTATGCCGGTCATTGTCGGACGTTCATACCGACGAACACCGGTATTCAGTGGAATGCTCGGCTACCTGGTGTTCAGCCCGTACTGGCACGTGCCGCACGCGCTCGCGGTTCAAGACCAATTGCCGATGCAGCAGCAAGATCCCGACTACTTCCGGCGTGTCGGAATGCGCGTCTTCGATGGTTGGGGAGCAGAGGCCCGCGAGGTAGATCCGTCGACGGTGGATTGGACGCAAGTGACTGCCCGGTCATTTCCCTACCGGCTGAGGCAGGACCCTGGACCGGTGAACGCGCTCGGTGGCGTCAAGTTCATGTTGCCGAACAAACACAACGTGTACCTGCACGACACGCCGGCAAGAGACTTGTTTGCAAAGTCCAAACGCGACTTCTCATCAGGCTGTATTCGTCTCGAAAACGCGCGAGCATTGGCCGAGTACCTTCTGCGGGACACGGGGCTGTGGGACAGTGCGACTATGGCGAAGGCAATGACTGCGGGGGTGGAACGCACTGTGCATCTCTCCACCGGTATGCCGGTACACATCCTCTATTGGACAGCCTGGGCAAACGAAGATGGGACTATCCATTTCCGCCGTGACATATACGGCCGTGACGATCGACTTGCGGCAGCCCTGGCTAAATCACCTTCGTCATGAATGCCGGCACGATTGGCCTACGCGCCATCATCCTGGCTGTCGGATCACTCGTTCTCTGCGGTTCGCCGAAAGTTGCATCGGGACATGATCATGATCCCTTAGGTCGAACCGGGCTCAGTTGGAAAGTCGAACCGTCCACACCGAATTCGTACAGCCCCCGCAAGGCGGGGTTTGCCTTGCGAACCGGATCGGTGATTTCCAGCTACGAAATACAGACCGTCTCGGTAAATCCCGGGAATACGATCGCGCTTGGCATCGCCAGTGTGACGGATCGAGCACAGTTCGACCTGAATGTTGACGCCGGTGCGGCATCCCGATCAGGCAAGAACTCATGGGACTGGCGTGCACCCCAGGAAGCGGGGCTGTATCGGCTACGGGTGATTCGGACGGACGTGCCAGATACGATCACCGTTAACGCTTTCGTTACAGTTCCCAGGAGGCGACTCAAGGGGGAATACCTCAACGGCTACCGCATCGGCCGTTATCCCCGTCCACCGCGTCCTATCTATCGCCATCCCGAAGGGTTCATCGAGGTCACCCCACAGAACATCGACGTGTGGGTTTCTCCGCATTTCCAGCTGCGGCAGTTTGTGTGTAAGCAGCGGAGTGGTTACCCCAAGTACCTCGTTCTCGATCCCACCATCTTGAACAAACTCGAATCAATACTCGAACGATTCAATGCGGCCGGTTACCACGCTCGTTCGTTCAACGTGATGAGTGGATATCGGACGCCGCACTACAACCAAGCGATCGGCAACGTTCCGCTCAGCAGGCACGTTTGGGGTGCGGCCGCGGACGTGTTCGTCGACGAAGACAGCGACGGATACATGGACGACATCAACGGTGACGGGAGTAGAAACATCGCGGACATCACAATACTCTACGACATCGCAAACGGCCTGGCAAACGAAGCGGATTACCAAGTGTACCTGGGAGGACTAGGCACCTATCGAAAGAACAGCAGGCACGGACCATTTCTGCATGTGGATGTGCGAGGCCGCAGGGCCAGGTGGTCTCGCTGAACACCTACGAGAACGACTGTGCCTCTCCATTGAGAGAGATGCAGCTACCGTATTTCTACTAGCACTGACAATCCGTTACCTCTCCTAAAAGGGGTGTCACGTCCGGATCGACGACGTAACATTGACACGAAGCCGGACGGTCTGTTGTCAACGATTCGCTGACCTGGAGGATTCTGATGCAATGGCTTTCCAATCTCGTCGACGCCGTACAGCAGCTGGCGCCGAGAATGCTCGCCTCGGTTGGGCTGCTGCTCGCCGGATGGATCCTAGCGCTACTGCTCCGGATCTTTGTAGGACGCGTGAGCAAGCGGCTGTTGGATCGGACACGTCGAAACGCAACTGTAGCTGAGGCAGTGGACGATGCGGGAGTACGATCGGCCATCCCCGAGATCGTCACCACCTTTGTGTTTTGGGTGGTATTTCTTTTGTTCGCCGCTGCCGCCATAGAGTCCCTGGGATTCACTGTGGTTACCGGTGTGTTGTCCCAGATCGCCTACTATCTCCCCAACGTATTCGCCGCCATGGCGGTCACACTCGCAGGCGTGATCGTTGGCAAGCTGGTACGACGGGCGGCATCCGCGGGAGCCAGATCGGCAGGCATCGTGCGGGCCGACGGGATAGGTCAGGCTACGCAAGGCGCAACCCTGTTGATCGCAATCGTGATTGCCCTCCAGCAGATCGGTATCGATGCACAACTACTCGTGATTCTAGTTGCTGTGGTGATCGGAGTGGCCTTGGCCAGCGCCGGTTTGGCTTTTGGAATCGGGGCTACAACCACGGTGAGCAACATCGTTGCTTCCTACTACACGTCTCAGAGCTACAGCGTTGGTCAGGTTGTGCGGATCGGCGACATCGAGGGTGAGATAGTACAGTTTGCCCCCACTGCCGTCATTCTCTCGACGCGGGAAGGTCAACTATTGGTGCCGGCAGCGCGGTTCAATGAAGAGGCCTCCCTGCTCGTGATTCCGGGAACGTAGCCATGAAGGCCGTGCAACTGTGCGCCCGGCATTTCGCCGAAACGCATCCCGACGATGCGGCTCGCCTGGTCGAGCAGTCCGTGTCGGCTGAGGCAGCTGAGTTCCTCGCGGAACTGCCCCCCAACATCACTGCCAGCATCCTGAGCCAGATGAGCCTGACGGCGGGCGCGGAAAGTCTGTCGTTGTTGGATCAGGAGCGCGCCGCAGCGGTGGTGACAGAGTTGGGCGTTGTCAGTGCCGCTTCACTGCTGCGGAGACTAGACGCAGCACGGCGCACCGAGCTTGTTGCAGCGCTGCCTGAAGAGCGCCGTGAGCAGCTCAAGCTGCTGTTGGAGTATCCGGATGGAACTGTCGGCGCTGCCGCAGATCCCGAAGTCCTCGCAATACCGAGCGACCTCACGAGTGAAGCAGCACAGCGCCTCTTGCGACGCCGAACGGGGATGTTCCACCACCAGTTATATGTGGTAGATCGAGCTGGTCGGCTAAGGGGCTATGTACATGTGCGAGACCTCGTGCGCGCCGCTCCCAAGGAGCCGGTATCAGGCGTGATGCGACCTGCAACGACCCAGTTGCAGGCCAGCGCCAAGATGGCAAGCACGGTCTCGCATCCTGCCTGGCGCGATATGGACGCGATCCCCGTGGTCGACAAGTCCGGAATCCTACTGGGCATCCTACGTCACCGTCAGCTACGGCGACTCGCCGCGCGCCCGGCGGATTCGAGCTTGACGGGCACTCTGCTTGGATTCTCCGAACTGTACTGGCTCGGTCTCTCGATGTTTCTCCCGTTCGTTCAGGGAACTAGCCGTCAGGACCAAATCGACACGAGACTCAACAGGGGAGGTACTAGTGCCAGCTAGATCCCGTACCATCGAGCGCGCATCGGTCCAACGCTTTGCGCAGCTCTTCCCCCATGAGCTAGCCGTGTTCGCGGACACCCTGCCGGCGGACCAGGTAGCAGAGCTCATTGAAGGCTTACCTCCTGTTGACGCCGCGGCTGTCTTTAGACGTCTGCGACCTGACTCCGCGGCTGATGTGCTGGACCGGTTGGCCGACGAAACCCTCAGCAAACTGGTATCTAAATTGGATCCGGGACCGGTTGCCGCGATCCTCGCCCGCCTCGACAGCGATCGTAGAAACAACCGGCTGCAGGCGCTCTCCGAGAGCCATTCCAAAGAAATCACCCAATTGATGACGTACACATCGGACTCGGCGGGCGGAATAATGGACCCGCGTGTCACCACTTTCAGGCCCAGCTCGACCGTGAACGAGGTCATCAAACGGATACGCTCGCTCCGAAGCAAGCGCATTTCCGATGTCTTTCTCATCGACGAAGACGGCAAGCTCGTCGGCGCAGTCTCGCTACAGGATCTCGTGCTGGCCCAGTCATCTGACACGTTGGACGAACTGGTCGGGAAGCAGCCGGTCAGCGTTCAAGCAACCGCTTCGAGAGAGCAAGTGCTCGAGGTATTCGCCCTCTCCAATGCACCCAGCGTGCCGGTGACCGTTTTCGAAGGAAGGGTTGTTGGCGTGATCCGGCACGAATCCCTCATGGCGGCGGCCCAGGCAGAGGCGACGGCTGACGTCCAGACAATGGTGGGCGCGAGCAAGGACGAGCGCGCGCTGTCCAAGGTCTCCTTCGCAGTTCGACGCCGGCTTCCCTGGCTACAAGTCAACCTTGGCACCGCGTTTCTCGCTGCCGCCGTGGTCGGGCTTTTCGAGGGAACCATTGCCCAGTTCACGGCACTCGCCGTACTGCTGCCGGTGGTGGCAGGTCAGTCCGGAAACACGGGATCACAGGCACTGGCCGTA
>JARRLJ010000036.1:0-8531 GCA_037387025.1 Gemmatimonadales bacterium | reverse complement strand
ACGCATTACCGACCACGACAGACGGATAGGCAGTCATATTTCTGCTCGCGAGGTATCGATGAACAGCAAGTCCATTCTACTGATGGCTATCAATACAGCGTTGCTGGCCGGACCAACTCTCGCACAAAGTGACAGGATGGTCGCCCAAGAGAACCTGCGCCAGCATCTGTTTGCGATTGCAGATGACTCGATGTTGGGACGCGACACGGGCTCGCACGGCAATTTCAAGGCCACGCAGTACGTGGCTCAGACCTTCCAGAGTCTGGGTCTAGAACCTGCTGGTGAGGAGCAAACCTTCTTCCAAGCCGTACCGCTTGGCCACGTAACCGTGGAGTCCGCGTCCCATCTCGCAACTGCCGCTCGAGAGTTTCAGCTCGGAGATGATTTCCTTCCACTCGGAGCGGCACCGGGAGTCCATTCCCGCGAGGCTACCGCTGTATTCGGCGGGTACGCAACGGACTCGACCTCATGGCCGGCGGCAGACCAGGTCACGGGCAGACTGGTGGTCATGCCGCTCTCGCGCGAGCAGGCCGCTCGACCCATCAGCCCAAGTGCCGTCCTCGCGAATCCACGGTTTGCCGACGCTGCTGCCGTTGCCATCGTGGAACTCGACCTGCTGCCACCATCTGTCGTCGCACGGCTCATAAACGGGCGCATGACCACCCGAACCGAAACTGAGGACGGAACTCCGTCTCGAATAGGACTGCTGATCTCCAATGCAGCCGCAGAGCAAATCATGGGAACAGTATTGACCGGTGCTACTCCCGGAACCACCGGCCAGACGGTGAAGATAGACATTGCTGTGAGTTTTACTCCGTTGGAGTACCCGGCTCGCAACGTGGTCGCCATCCTGCGTGGGAGCGACCCAAGGGTAAACGGGCAATACGTATCATTGACAGCACACAACGATCACACCGGAACCACCTCGCGGCCAGTCGATCACGATTCACTGCGTGCATTCAACCGCTTCGTACGACCGATGGGAGCAGACTCTCCCAGAAGGGAGCCGACCGCTGTTGAAGTGACACGCATCAACTCGACCCTCGACAGTCTGCGTGCGCTGAACCCACCTCGGCCTGATTCGATCATGAACGGGGCCGACGACGACGGGTCGGGTACTGTTGCGCTGCTCGAGATAGCGCGATCACTCGCGGAGATGCCAGAGCGGCCACGTCGCTCGATACTATTCGTATCACATGCGGCGGAGGAAGTGGGTTTGGTGGGTTCGAGTTGGTTCACCGATCATCCGACAGTGCCACGAGACTCAATCATCGCCGAGATTGACATGGACATGGTCGGCCGTGGATTGCAGCAGGATCGTCCTGAAGGCGGACCTGGATATCTAGAGGTAATTGGCTCGCGCCGGCTGTCTACCGAATTGGGCGACATTCTAGAAGAAGTGAACTCCCAGCTTCCAGAACCATTTGAGTTCAACTACGAGTATGACGTGCCTGGCCATCCATTGCAGTACTACTGCCGGGCCGATCACTACAGCTACGCTCGCTACGGAATTCCGAGTATATCGTTGTCCCGGGGCGCCCACTCGGATTATCACCAGGTGACTGACGAACCTCAGTATATCAATTACCCTGGACTAGCACGCGTCGCTCTACTGGTACAGCGGACGGCGCTCCGCCTGGTTAACCTCGATCACCGAATTGTGGTGGACAAGCCGCTGCCCAATCCGAACGCCCCGTGTAGGCAGTGAGCAGACGCGAAGGAACGTGCTAGAAGGTGCCTTCCCGAACCTGCCCTTTAGTGAGTCCCTTCCTGAGTTGGACCACCTTATCGACCTTCACTGATTCGTTGCCTGGAAGTGGTACGTAACCCTTCTCTTGACCCAGCTTCGCAACGCTCTTCACTTTGTCGAGGATACCAGATCCCTGAACGGCCTTTGCCTCGTCATCGTAGTAGTCGAACCAAGGAATGCCGGCCCTGCGGTATTCCTTTGAACTAAGGGGTGTGGTCGGCGGCGCCGCACCGGTGATCTCACGCCACATGAGTGAATTGGCGATGTGCACGAAACAACGGCTCACGTGGTCGATATCCCAGTCCTGTGACTCATATGGGTCACTATAGATCTCCTGTCGCATTCGACCGCCAGCAGCGAGCCCCATGTCAAAGGAACTCGCCTTAACAGTCATAGCAAGCGATTGCGCAAACACCCCTCGATGTTTGACCAAGGGTCGCACGAGGTGCTCGTACCTCTCTCTCCTCATCGGATAAGCCAAGATCTGCAAACCTCCGTATTCCGCCTCACCAGTGACCTGCTCCTCGGCACTGTAGCCGCTACCCAAGGGCATGGCGACGAACTGCCGAATGACCCCAATCTGAATACAATAACCGTCGAGCCAAGGCTGTTTGGGGACTACCACATAGTCCTGTGGTTGCTGATCGAGCCCATTCGTCCACGGGCTACCGGTAACGGCGTTGATCTTGCCGGCGGCCACTTTCACCGCGAACGGATAATGACCGGAGAAATTGATCCAGAGAGCCTCTGACTGATACATGGGAAGCATCACGCCTCCATGCTCGAGCCAGCGATTGGGAACACCGTCCGAGAAGTCGTCCACATGACGTACGGGAAACCGTCCGAGTCCAGCCGGTAGCGGATATTCTCTTTCATCGTCCGGGATTCGCAGCGTGCGCTGAAAATCTATCGTCAGCTTGGCGTCGTCGTGGACGTCATTGAATTGAAAGACTAGCCGGTCGTTCTTTAGCTCGATCATGTCTGTTACTCCTCTCTTTCCTACCAATCACCGTCTCTCACCTCTCGCACCAAACGCAGTACCGCGCGATCCGGCATGTCTTTGAGTTCGCGGATCAGAGCCCCAAACAGTTCTGGCCGTCTGCGAATCACGTTCAGAAGATCAGACGATACCTTACCTGCTAGGGCCAACAGAACATCCGGATCCTCCTTCAGATCTGCTGCCAAAGCCACGATCTTCTCCTCCGACGGCGGTGCTACTTCACCCCGCTCTACCTTGCTCAGAAAGGACGGCTCAACGCCGATCCTTTGAGCCACCCGTCGCACGGAAAAGCTTGCATCACTTGCCCTTAGCCCCTCTCGGCGGTCACGGAGGTACCTGCCAAAAACGTTCTTCATTTCTGTATACTATGTACTACTTAGTACACGATCTGTCAAGACAGAACACAGAAACCGCAGCGACAAAACCGCCGTAGTTTGACTTAAACGGCACAAGGAAACCAAATGGTGCTGCGGCAGATACTCGACAGGCTGATCATCGGTGGAGTCTTAGTTGCATCCGCCGTGGCGTACGCAGCGCTCCCCGTATTGATCTGCGGTATCCTGGTCGGTGGAAGCGCCATCACCGTTGCAGTTGGAGCTTATCTCAGGAACAAGAAACGGGGCGGCAGACTGGAAACCCTGATCGATGATAGGCTCTCAGAATTCGAGGAACGCCTCGTTGAGCGACTGGCAGACATGGAGTACCGTAACGCCCAGCTCGTCGAGTCGGTAGAGGAGCGAGTCGATTTCGCTGAGCAGCTGATGGCCAATCGGGTTGATGCGGAGCCCCAACGACCGATGGGTCTGCCCATCGTCAAACCGGTCAGGGTTAGCAGGTACAAGTAGTATTACTGTATGCTGAACTTAGTCGAACGCCCTTCTAACGATACCCTCGGTAAGGGCGCCATACGCACGAGCAAGCGACGCGCTGTTCGAGTCAATATACCCGGACGGTCTTGTCGCAACGAATCGATATCTTCTCCCTTGAGCCAGGCGAAAACTTCGTCCACGTCATCGTCGTCGAGGGTTCTCGCATCTACTATTGCCTTGTAGTAGAAGTCACCATCCTGGTCGGGAGAAAGCGCAACGGGGACAACCGCTTCCAATCGCTGCCGCAGCACCACCCGGTCACGTACTATTTCGGTACCCTCAGAAAACTCGAGCTGGTAACGCTCGCGCACGGGATCGAACAGTACCACGTAGTCCCATTGCACCTTACTCACAGTGCGATCCCACATCGAGCGGGATTCCCGAAGCTCGACCGTATACTCGACGTGTAACGGGAATCCTGACTCCATCGCACTTAGAAACCGCTCATCGGCCAGCAACCCAACCACGGATACCGACGCCACAGGTACCTCGTCGCCGCTGAGTTCCACACGCACCTCTGCCTCCGCCTGACCGCTCAGCCGGGACAGGACGCAGCAGCAGCAGTAGACTGCAATGAGCGCGGTTCTCACAGTCAGAAACGCCGCTCTATTCTCAGCGTGACGCGTAGCGGCTCGTCATCCTTCAACGCCTTGGCCAAATAGAGACCTACGGAACCGAACTCGATACCGGCTCCCAGATCGAAGCTGAGCGATCCAACGTCTTCACCTTTCAGCCAGCCGGTGCCCGCATTGCTCATGAGAACGATCACCGGTTCGTCGAACCAGAAGCCGTCATGCCAGCCCCATAAAACCTGCTCGGGCTGAGACCGGCGCACAGCGCGATGGTCGAACGCGTCGTCGACCCAATCGAAACTCAGAGTTCCGCGGTACTCGGCCTGGAACAAGAGAACATGGTCACACAGTCCCACGTTGGCCGTTTCGCCCAACGCCTCGTCACACCCAAGAACTCCAAACCCGTAGCCGTTCAACGGATCGGGCCCACCAAGTGAGAGCCGTCTCTGAATCGGGAGAGGATCGCCCGCGAGAGTGCCACTCCACATGCCTCTCAGCCTCAGCTGGCCGTCCCGACCAACGCGTTGATAAACACGAATGTCGGCCAACCCCTTGTCGAAAGTGTACGAATCTGTGGGGAGTGGATCCCTAATCGAGGCAGGTAGTTGCTGCTGCTCCACCCCTTCCCCTAGCCCTCTCTCCCACCGAAATCGCAACAGCACACCAGAACGCACCGACCTACGAGACGGTCTGGAATCGAACTCGGCTGCAGCAGATATGAGGGTATAGTCGCCTGCATCAACTGCCGGATTGGGTCTCCACGGGTCGCTATTACGGAACAGAGTCCACGCGTCGCTATCTTCGATCGAACTCTCCTCTACCCGAGCGAGTTCCCCTGTCAAACGAAGGCGCCGAACCGGCTCTATGGTCACGAAACCCGACACTCCGCGCTGGACGAAATAGTCACGGTAGTCGCGGTGCCAGAGTAGCGTCGCCCAGCCCACCTCATTTAGCTCCAGGGGCCAGCGCTGGGTGGGAACGACTACGTCATAGAAGCGACCTCCGATGGTCACACCTGCAGTACGGCCTACTCGTACGCTCGCATCCACCCCGTACCCAACTCCATTGCTGTCAGAGTCGAACTTGCGAGCGGTTCGAAAGATCCCGTAACCCTTGAGTTCCGTCAGAACGGTCGGACTGCGCCACTCGAACTTGGCGCCAAGCTTGATCGGAAGTCCCTCTACGCGATTGTAAGTCTCCCCGGGACTCAATACTACCGATGCGTAACTGCGGGTGTAGTAGCGGCGCGGGCGCACACGCCGCTCTGGGCGCGCCGGTTCGAGCAGTTCGAGTCGATCGTCCGTCAATCTCACATTCACCGATCTGCTGTACCGCCTCAGGCTGCCCCTCACATCCGATCCCACCTCGTCCACCAGTCGCCCCCCGAACACGATCACGTCGCCCCGTATCCGCGCGCCCGATCTGATCTCGACATCTGCATTCAGCGCAACTAGGGTTCCTTCGATTGCGCCTTCTACAACCACCGGCCCCTCGAGCACGGCTACATCGCCATTGTAGCGAGCCTCCCGATCGACAGTCAGGGCCCCAACGACCCGAGTGGTGCTCGGGCGGTTGAAAAAAGCAACGGCAGAACGCTCGGCCACGGCCTGAGACAGCACCTGGCCCTGCGGCGCGACTTGGGATCGGAGTGCGAACGGCGTCGCAACGAGCAGTGAGGCGACAGCAACCAACCACCCCTTAGCCATCACGGGGCCTCCAACGTATCGGCCACGATCACGCATTCCATCGTGTCGATCAGTAGTGGGTCAGGAGTCCCAACCTTGGCCAACTGCAATTTCAGCCTGAACTGCAGTTCGTATCCGAAAACGCTCGCGACCTTTTCGGTTTCGGCAATCACCAGGTCACGCCTCGGGTAGCCCAAGGCAAGCATAGCCAGCACGATTAGAATTGCGGCGGCAACCTTGTTCATAATGACCTCCGACAAGCCTAATTGCAGGCCCCATACCCGGAGGCACGACTACCATAAGTCGTTTTCAATGAACGTCTTGGGCTGATACGACACAAAGGTCAGCCACCCAAAGCCATGTCATTAAGACACGTCTGTGTCACTTCGACTCAGCCCCAGGCGGCGCATCCGCCTGTGCAGGTTCGCGCGGTCGGTGCGCAACCGACGCGCGGCCTCTGCCACATTGCCATCCGCATTGGTGAGCGCATCCCTTATCAGTTCTGCCTCGTAGGTTTCGAGTGCTGCGGCTAATCCCAGCTTGTGCCGGTCTCGCGGGCGGTCAACGACTCCCATGCCGACATCTGGGAGTACTGAATCAACTTCATCAGCCGATACGGGGTCGGAGGTACCGATGATAGTCAGCCGCTCGATCAGGTTGGCCAACTCACGCACGTTGCCGGGCCACCGATGCGCCCGCATGTTTTTCAGCGCATCCGCACCGAACTGGCGTGGTGCGCGAGCACATTTCGCACCCGACAGCGCAGCGAAATGTTCTACCAGGGCAGGCAGATCCTCCAGCCGATCGCGTAGTGGAGGTACACGAATCGGGAACACATTCAGGCGATAGAACAGATCCGCCCGAAAAATCCCTTTGCCCGCCTCAGCTTCTAGATCCATGTTCGTGGCAGCAATCACCCTTACGTCAACCGCTTTCTCGCTCTCCCCGCCGAGCCGCTCGATGGTGGAAGTTTCCAGTGTTCGGAGAAGCTTGGCTTGAGCATCGAGGTGCATGTCTCCGACTTCGTCAAGAAACAGCGTGCTCTTGTCCGCCAGCTCGAACTTGCCGCGCCTTCGGGCTACGGCGCCAGTGAAGGCTCCTCGCTCATGGCCGAACAACTCGCTCTCGAGGAGATCGCGAGGGACCGCAGCACAGTTCAGGCTCACCATGGGTAGGTCTGCCCGGGGGCTCTGTCGGTGGATTTCTCGAGCGACTAGCTCCTTTCCCGTTCCAGATTCCCCAGTTATCAGGACACGAGCAGGAGTTGTCGCCACACCAGCCACCAGCTTGCGTACCTCTTCCATCGCTGCGCTCGATCCAACTATCTCATGTGTAGAGGTCAGCTCCGATCTCAGAGCCCGATTCTCCGTGCGAGCTCGCGTCAGTTCCAATGCGGCGCTAACGGTAGTTAGGACGGTTTCCGGCGTTAGGGGCTTTTCCAGGAACTGGAACGCACCGAGTTTTGTTGCCCTGACCGCATCGTCTAGAGTTGCCTTCCCGCTCATCATTACCACAACACTCTCGATCTGTCTCGCACGCAACTGCTCCAGCAGATCGATACCGTCCGCACCCGTTCCCAGGACCAGATCTGTCAGAATCACGTCCGGTTCGGAACGCTGGCATTCCTCGAGTGCTGTCAGTGCTCCATCAGCTTCGAGAACATCATAGGACTCCACTTCGAGGAGTGACCGCAGCATGCGGCGGAGGTTGTGTTCGTCGTCAACGATGAGAACGGTCGCCGTCACACGACCTCCGGCAACGTAATCACAAACCTCGCGCCTCCGGTCTCCGCCGCTTCCACGGTAATCTCGCCTTTGTGAGCTTCCACGGTTTGGCGCACCAACGCGAGCCCCAGACCAGTTCCCTTGTCCTTCGTTGTGAAGTACGGTTCGAAGATCCGCGCCCGGAGATCGGTCGGAATCCCCGGGCCGTGATCGGAAATGATAATGCGCACCGTACCCTGATCGCGGAGCAGTACTATGTCGATATCTCCCGAACCGCTCGCCTCCACAGCGTTCCTCAAGAGGTTCTGCAATGCCCGTCGCAACGGCTCGTAGTGTCCACGTATGGTAGCACTAGTCGGGATGATCGTACTCACTGACACTCCCGGTGGGATTGTAGCGGCGATAGCGCTCGTAAGCAGTTCACCAACGTCGATATCGGCCTCCGGCCCCTCCGGCAACCTTCCAAACTCCGAGAACTCCTGCGCCATTTGCTCCAATCGCAGCGTCTCTTCACGCAACACTTTGATCATTTCCGGGTCGCTCTGCTTCTCCAAGTGCCTGATTGCGAGACTCGCCGATGTGAGCGGGCCTCTCATCTCGTGCGCTACCTTGCGTGCCGTCTCCCTGAAGGCCTGTAACCGCTCCTGCTCAAGTTCTCTGCGGCGGGCGCTCTCCAGTGCGTCCGCCATGTCACGTATGGCGCCTTGAAGCGCCTCGAATTCGGGTGCTGCTCGATTCTCACTCTCTCGCGGCACCGGCTTGTGCCGCTCCACCTGCCTCACCCACTCCACCATTTCTTCGATCGGTGCTGAAACCAGCCTCGACCAGTGACGGGCCAAACCAAGGGAAGCGGCCAGCACCACCGCAGCAACTACGAAGTTTACAAACCCCCGCAATCCGGCGGCAAAACGACTCAACTTTTCAGCTCTCC
>JARRLJ010000035.1:0-13231 GCA_037387025.1 Gemmatimonadales bacterium | reverse complement strand
CCTGAAGCGTGAGGGACGGCACCTGAAGCGTGAGGGACGGCGCCTGAAGCGTGAGGGACGGCACCTGAAGCGTGAGGGACGGCACCTGAAGCGTTAGGAACGGCGCCTGAGGCTCGAGAAGAGCCGTCTGAAACGAGGTTCGCAGCGCGCAAGGTGCTGTAGAACAACGACTTACCGTCGCGCCGTACGGCCATGACCCTGCTCGCGCGCAGTACCCCTGTGGCGCCGTGCCGTACCGCTCCCCGCTGACCGATCCGGCTGGGCGGGGCGGTGCCGGGAGGGTGGCTGAGGGGTCTCGAACCCCCAACCTCCGGAGCCACAGTCCGGCGCTCTAACCAATTGAGCTACAGCCACCACGCTATGTAGGCGGTCCGCCAAGGATCAGCGCGGATATGCTCGCCAACCACCGCAGACTACGCGGAAGTTGAACCTAGTGCTGCACTTTCGAGGGGTCAATGGCGAACGCGGCATACTCCGGACGGCGACTCGAGCGGGTCGCAGATCACAGAAAGAACCCCCTCACTGCTCCAGCTTGGCTGCAGGACCACTCGAGATGCACGAGGTCAACGAGGTCATGAAAAGCCGAACCGAATGGACCAACCTGGTAGCCGCCCTGGCCGCGCTCGCCACCGCATGCGCCATCCAAACGACACCCGACTCCGCTCCGATTCCGGAGCCCCAGGTCGCTGACTACGGACCCAGCACTGCCGCCACCCTCAAAGTGCCGCCCGGCCACCTTCCGCCGCCCGGAATGTGCCGCATCTGGGTCCCCGGGGAACCGCCCGGCCATCAAGCCAAGGCTGGTAGCTGCGATGGTATCGATCGAACGGCGCCAGCTGGATCGTGGGTGCTCTACCGCCCGGGAAAAGACAAGAAGGTTGTGCATGTGAGAGAAGTTGATGCACGGCGCGTCGGAGTCATCGTGCGGATCAGGATCTACGATGCCGCGTCCGGCAAGTTCATGCGCGAAACAGCCGGGCAACTGCGTCTGCCCCTGTGACGACTACTTCGCCTTTCCCTGTGCCGCTACCGCAGCCTGGGCCGCTTTGATCGCCTCCTGATCGCCCAAGTAGTAGCTCTTGATCGGCGACAGGTCGGCGTCGTTCAGCTCGTACACCAGCGGCACTCCAGTGGGGATGTTGAGGCCCACGATGTCCTCGTCCGAAATCCCGTCCAAGTGCTTCACGAGAGCCCTGAGGCTGTTGCCATGCGCTGCTATGAGCACTCGCTGCCCCTGCTTCACGGCGGGTGCGATCGTTTCTTTCCAGTAAGGCAAGAATCGCCGGACCGTGTCTTTGAGACACTCGGTCAGCGGCACGTCGTCATGGTCGAGGTCCGCATATCTCGGATCTTTGCCCGGATAGCGCGGATCGTCCGGCTCGAGCTCCGGTGGCCTGATGTCGTAGCTTCGGCGCCAGAGCTTGACCTGGTCCTCACCATGCTCCTCCGCGGTTTCCGCTTTGTTGAGACCTTGCAGGGCACCGTAATGTCGCTCGTTGAGGCGCCAGCTCCGATGTACCGGAATCCACATCAGGTCCATCTCTTCCAGCACGACCCACAAAGTCTGAATAGCCCGCTTCAACACTGACGTGTAGGCGACGTCGAACGTGTAGCCTTTCGTTAAGAGCGTGCGGCCGGCCTCATGGGCCTCCTCATAGCCTTTTTCGGTAAGACCCACGTCGGTCCATCCGGTGAATCGGTTCTCTTTGTTCCACGTGCTCTCGCCGTGACGCAACAAAACCAGTCTTTTCATGTTGTCATCCAAGTGTACCCTGTGCCCTCTCTGCTCCCTGCTCCCTGCTCCCCGCTCCTTCTCGGTCAGGAACGGAAGATCATCCGAAACCACGCTTAGTCAACGAGGTTCTAGCGGAGCCCGCCCTGCGCTTTCGCGATAATGGTTGAAAGTTCCTGAACCCCCGGTACACGCCCTTGCAGTACCAACTTTCCGTCGATCCCGAGTGCGGGCGTACGCATCACTCCGGCCTCGGCTATGGCGACAACATCCTCGACCTTCGTGACTTCCGCTTCCTGTCCGAGTTTGGCAAGAGCCTCGTTGGTCTGTTGCTCCAGCCGCTTGCAGTTCGCACACCCGGGTCCGTAGACATCGATCTTCATTAGTGCTTCTCCATTGTAGCGATGTAGTCTGTATGCGTCGTCATCGTCAGCCGCGCAGTGCTCCGTAGACCAACCCCGTGATCGTCGCCATCGTCACCGTGAGCGCTACGAACACCAGCGTCTTCCTGGTCCCCATTATGCTCCGAATCACCAGCATGTTGGGAAGTGAGAGTGCCGGTCCGGCTAACAGCAGCGCCAGCGCCGGCCCTTTGCCCATTCCGTTACCGATCAATCCTTCCAGGATGGGCACTTCTGTGAGTGTGGCGAAGTACATCAGCGCGCCGGCCACCGATGCGAACAAATTTGCGGACAGCGAGTTGCCTCCCACCGCGGCATTGATCCACGCGGCCGGGATCAATCCTTCCTGACCGGGCCGCCCCAGCAACAGGCCCGCGATCAGCACACCAACCAGAAGGAGCGGCAGGATCTGCTTGGCGAATGTCCACGACGACGAGAACCACTCCTGCATTTCGTCATTGCCGTTCGTGGCCAGCGCAGAGAGCCCCACCACGCCGGTGGTGAACGGTACTGCGGGATGACTCGAGAACCCGGCGCTCGTTCCGGCCACCGCAATGCCGGGCCAGGCCATTCCGTGCCAGGAGACGCCGTACCAGACCACCAACACCAAGGCAAGCACCAGCGCGGCCAAGCCGGTGAGCCACCACTTGGCCGCATAGATTGCGTGCCACAGTCCCACCGTCTCAGTCGGCGCACCCCAGTTGGCAAACACGAGGATCGCGATCATTGCCGCGAAGAACACGCCGGTCTGCCACAGTGTTCGACCCTCCGGGCCCTCCTCCAACCCGGCCTGTGCTTCAGCCTTGCCGAGTTCCTCTTTTCTGAATACCAGGTGCATAGCGGCACCCACCACCACGGCGAAAACAACCGCTCCCACTGCTCGAGCCATGCCGATCTCCATGCCGAGCACACGCGCCGTGAGAATAATCGCCAACACGTTGATGGCGGGACCGGAGTAGAGGAACGCACTCGCCGGTCCGAGGCCCGCGCCTCGTTTGTAGATGCCCGCGAACAGGGGCAGGACCGTGCACGAGCAGACCGCGAGAATGCTGCCCGATACCGAGGCCACACCGTATGCCAGGATTTTGTTTGCTCTGGGGCCGAGATACTTCATCACGGCGCCCTGGCGCACGAACACCCCGATCGCACCGGCAATAAAGAACGCAGGTATCAGACAAAGCAGCACGTGTTCGCGCGCGTACCAACGGACCAGCGACAGGGACTCAACAACTGGAGTGGGAAGCGCAACAAGAGAGGTTAGCGTCTCTACCGGCAAGTAATACGCGAGGAGTAACCCGCCGATCAGCAGGACTCCCGGTTTCCATTCCAACTTCCAGAAACTCACGCCCAAACTCCCCCGGATCTATCTGGAAACGCCAACGCTCAGCGCGTGGCGGCCACTTTTCGTTCCGCTTCCGCCTCGAGCACGCCGGCGACGCAGGAATACCAATTGAGCACGCATGGCACGCGCAGCGAGTAGAACACCTGGTTGCCGCGCTTGTCGTCATCGACGATTCCGGCGTCTTTCAAGACCGACAGATGCCGGGATACGGTGGATACGTCGGCCCCGACCATCTCTGTCAGGTCACAGACGCATCTGGGTTCGGTCCCAAGCTGGTCTACGATGAATAGCCGTGTCGGGTGAGCCAGCGCCTTCATTACTTTGGCGCGCGCGGCGTAGCGGTCTCTCGTCGTGGCGTCTTTCATGTATTTGGTAAAATAGCCAAATAGACAAGAAACGCCAGGGACCGCCGGGTACTACTCGTCAAAAGACAGGATCAGAGGCGGTTATCGACCATACGTGCCCCAGCCGCGCCATCAGCGCGGCATACATTTCCAACCCGTCCCACAGGTTCTGGATCCGCAGATTCTCGTTGGCGCCGTGCTGGTTGTTGTCGTGATTCACCATCGGCACGATGACCAGCGGGACACCAAGCACTTCTTCGAACGTGTTGAGTGGCAGGCTTCCACCGAGAAGCGGCACGGTGACCAGTTCTTGGTCAAAGGCATCGCGCACCACTTGCTCAACGGCAAGGGAAACCGGGAGATCCATCGGCGTTCCGGTGGCAGGATAGCCAGCGCCTCCGGTCACACGCACCACCCTTTCGTGGGACCGCAAGGTCTCGGCATCCGGGTCCTCGGATACCACGTGGTAGCCAAGTGAGCGAAGGTGATCTATCACCAATTCGCGGACCCGCTCGGGCGTTTGATCGGGCACCAATCGAAAGTCGAGGGCAGCCGTGGCCCTCGTCGGTATCGCGTTGCGAGCCGCCGCGCCCACATTGCCGGCCGCCAGCCCATCGAAGTTCATTGCCGGATCCATGATCTGTTCGAGCAGCCGATTGCCCTCGCCTTCAGTTCTTCCTAGCGACAACTCGTCTTTCAACCCGGTTTCCACGTCGGGTGTAGCCTCGATCGCAGTTCGTTGATTGTCACTAATGGGACGCACGTCGTCGTAGAATCCGTCGATCAGGATCCTTCCCTCATCGTCTCTCATGCTGGCGAGCAATTGCACGAGCATCACTGCAGGATTGGGAGACCAATTGCCGTAGTGGCCCGAATGGAGTACACGCGTAGCTCCGTAGGTGGTGATGCCCATCCCCATCACGCCGCGCACTCCGTACACGACTTGAGGTAGCCTGGTTTGATGCACCGGCCCATCGCAGAATATCCACAGGTCGGCGTCGAGTTGATCGCGATATCGCTCGAGAAAAGAACGAAGGTGGGGTGATCCTGCTTCTTCTTCGCCTTCGAAGAAGAACTTGAGATTGACCGAAAGCGGCAGACCGCGATCCCGTAGCGCATCGATGGAACGCAACAGTGCCACAATGGGCGACTTGTCATCACTGGCCGAGCGGGAGTAGACGCGCCACTCCGGATCGACGCCGCTCTGCACCACGTCCCATGACACCTGGCTCGCGCCCTCTTCCAGAACGCCATCTCGGAGCACCGGTTGCCACGGGCTGCTGGACCATCGCGTCGTATCTACCGGTTGACCGTCGTAGTGTGCGTAGAACACAACGGTTCGCGTAGCACCGTCTGCATCGAGTTGGCCCAGGACTGCGGGAGGGCTGCCTTCAACCCGCAAGAGTCGAGCAATCGCGCCGCGTGCCTCCAACATAGCGACGATATGATTGGCGTTTCTTTCAATATTCTCGCGGTCGCTCGCGACGTTGGGCAGAGCCAGCAGGTCGCGGAGCTCATTGAGTATTTCCGCCTCGTGCGCGATGCGGTACTCACGTACCTCCTGCGTTACCGTGCTCCCCGTCGGGCCCGACTGCGCTGCCAACGGGATCCCCAACGAGACTACAAACAGGCAAAGGACTGACTGTGCATGAAGTAACCGTGACATCGTACGCCTCCAGTTTGACATGCCCGCTCCCCGCTCCCTGATCGGCCGCTCCCTTACAGACCCCATCTCGTCGCACTACTATGGACCTCGGGCCGAAACTCAGTAGAATCGTACACCCGGCGAGTCCACTATACGAGCCCACATGATCCCGGTGTTTTGCAGAGTAACGCTTCCAATTGCGCTGGTGTCTCTCGCCTCGCCGCTCGGCGCACAGGAAACTGAGACCCCTTCGTTTGCCGCCGTACGCATGAATCCCGATACGGACTACGTATTCGTAGACGGGATCGTAAACGAACCGGTTTGGGATCGGGCTCCAGCCGTGACTGACTTCCGCCAGCGGGAGCCAAACGAAGGTGATCCGGCAACCGAGGCCATAGAGGTACGCGTTCTCTACGACCAGGATAATGTCTACGTCGGGATCATGGCATTCGATCGAAACCCAGCAGGAATTATCGCGCGGATTCTGCAACGCGATCAAGTCATGGTCATCGACGAGTTCACCGGACTGCCACAGTTCGCCGGTGACGATGCGGTTGCCATTCTGTTTGATCCCTTCCACGATCGCCGCAACGCAATGGTGTTTGCGACTAACCCCAACGGAGCGGAGTTCGAGGCTTTGCTGACAGACGAGGGCCGCGAGTTCAACATCGACTGGCGCGGCATATGGCAGGTAAAGGCCCAGAAAACGAGGCAGGGGTGGTCGGCCGAGTTTGCAATTCCTTTCAGGACCCTACGATACCCGGTCGGTGAGACCAGCGAGCCCTGGGGGTTCAATGTGTATCGAGTCATTAGACGAAGGAACGAACAAGTTCTCTGGACGGGATGGACCAGAGGTGAGGGAGGGTTTCATCGCGTTAGCCGTGCCGGCCACCTGGAAGGCATGACCGGACTTCCCAGTAAAGGCGTCAACCTGGATCTGAAGCCCTACGTATTGGGCCGGGTCGAGCAGGAAGCTGGCGTGGAGTCGGGCGTTGAGACCAGTCCCGATCTGACGGTCGGACTCGACGCGAAGTATGAGGTCCGACCCGGTCTCGTGGCGGACCTGACCCTCAACACTGACTTCGCACAGGTAGAGGCGGATGATGAGCAAGTCAACTTGACGCGATTCGATTTGTTCTTCCCGGAAAAGCGTGAGTTCTTCCTCGAGAACGCCGGCATATTCGAGTTCGGCGTGCGGGGAGCGTTCGAGCCACCTCCTTTCTTGCTGTTCTTCTCACGGCGCATCGGGATTTCGGACGACGGCGAGATACCGCTGATCGGCGGCGTTCGGTTGACTGGCCGCGTCGGCAAGCAGACCGTCGGCATCCTGGATGTCGTAACCGACTCTGCGTTCTCAGACCCGCGATCCAATTTCGCCGTCGTTCGAATGAAACGTGATGTGGGAGCGAGGCATTACTTGGGTGCAATGCTCACCGACAGGCGCTGGTCGGACGGATTCAACACGGCAGGTGGAATCGACTTCTCCTTCTGGCCCACAGCCGCGCTCAATGTTCAGGGATTCGCGGCAGCCACTGCGGCCGCGGGCTCCGGTGGTGAGGACGTCGCCTATCGCGTCGCCCTCGACCTCCAGCAAGACAAGTTCGGTTTGAATGCACAACATGTGGCGATCGGACCCGAAACGACCGCCGACGCAGGGTTCATAACACGCACTGACATTCGGCGGACCGATGGGTACGTCCGGTACACACCGAGGCCCAATGCCCTGGGGCTCAGGAAGATCGATCTCTTTGCCGCCGGCAACTACGTCACCAGAATCGACGGCCTACTTCAGGATTGGAGCGTCGGGGGAGCCTTCGGTCCGGAATGGGATTCCGGCGAGGCAATTACAGTATTCGGAGGTGTCGGGTTCAACCGGCTCGATGAGGGTTTCGATTTGAGCGACGACGTGTACGTGCCCCCGGGAGACTACGACCTGTGGCAACTCATAGCATTTGCCAACACCAGTACCCACCGGCCCGTTGTACTCCAAGCGGAGGCATTCATTCAGGGCAACTACGACGGCAACATCACAACGCTGAACGGAAACCTGGGTTTCACTCCAAACGCAAACGTCTCATGCGTCCTGCGCTACAGTCGAAACTGGGTCGATGTGCCCGACGGTTCGTTCACCGCTGACATTGCAGCGCTGCGACTCACCTACGCCTTTTCGACACGCCTCGTGGCCAACGCCCTGGTGCAGTACAACAGCTTGGACAACGCGCTTTCGGCCAATGTCCGTTTGAATTTCGTGCATTCACCCGGTAGTGACTTGTTTATCGTCTTCAACGAGTTCCGTGGCGACGAAACCTCGAGATGGGCATTTGATGAGCGGGCCGCTGTAGTAAAACTGACATACCTGAAGCGGTTCTAGACTGAGTGCAGCCGACAGTCACTACGTGTCTTTAGCTATTTCTACTCTCGCGTCGTTGAAACACGCTCCACCACCGACTTCGTTAACATGACTCGGGCACAACGCCGTGGCAGTCATGCCGTTGCGCGAGGACTTGCGCCATGCCCCCTTGGGCATCAGAACGACCCCTGACCTGATCCGATCGCTGACCGCGACTCGACAAAACACTTCACCCAACTCGTTGTAGACCCTCACTGCATCGCCCTCTTCTATACCCCGGTCACCCGCGTCTTCAGGATGCACGACCACGTAGAGGTCACGGAAGTTGAACTCGCCGAACGTGGACGAGATCATCTTGGATGTGGCTGGGCTGATGAGCTTCAGTGGAAACCCATCACCATTCGAACTGTGATACGCGTACGGCTTGTCTCCGAGATCCGCGGGACAGAGATCAATCCGTGCGTCAGCGGTCTGCGGACCAATGGTAGCAAATTGGATCGGTGTCGCGCCGCGGAATTGGTATTCCTGCCAACCACCGGCCGCCAGCACATCAGCCTCGGCCTTCGCACCGTTGAGCGTGAGACCCCCCACCACTTTGCGAAATACCGTCAGCGAATCCCAGCCGAACGCAACATCGGTGAAGCCCATGGCCCGACCCAGCTCGGCAAAGACCTCGACGTTGGACCGCGCCTCCCCCCGGGGCTCCATCACGGGTCGACAGTGTAGCTGCCGTACGAGACGCGAAGATCCCAGTGCTCGAGAAACGTCGTGGCAGGCAGCGCGATATCGGCAAACGCAGCAGTGTCGGTCAGGACTTGGTCGAACACCACGGTGAACAAATCTTCCCGCGCCAGGCCTTTGAGGATCGCGCCCTGGTCGGGTACCGTCACCGCCGGATTCGCGTTGTACACGAAGATCCCTTTGACAGGCGGGTCATTCTCGCTATTCAGTGCCTCACCCAGTCGCGTCATGTTCACGACCCTCGTGTTCCAGTCGTGCAGCCCCAGAAGCTCGGCCGCATCGAATTTCGCAGCGCCATTGTTGCTCAGCGTGTACCCCCCACCTCTCACACCGAACTTCCCGAGCAACGCCGGTAGCGACAGAATCGCGGCAATCGCCTGACCTCCGTTGCGATTCCGCTCGACGCCCCACCCACAGCGGATGACTGCCGGGGAGCTCTGCGCATAAGCATCGGTGAGCCGCACGATGTCACTCGCTGTAACGCCGGCCTCGGCCGCAGCCTTGTCTACCGGCCACTCGTCGGCCGCCGCGAGCAACGGCTCCAGGTTCTTTGCGTTGGCAGACAGGAATTCGGTGTCCAGCAGACCACGATCGTGTAACAACTTGACCGTGGCCAGCGCCACCACGAGATCGCTTCCCGGTCTGACTGGCAAGTGAAGATCGACCTCGCGGTCGGCTAGGTTCCTCGCCGGATCCACCACGGCAACGAACGCCCCTCGCTCCTTGGCTTTTCTGAGATACGGCATCAGGTGAATGTTCGACGCCCTGGGATTCGCCCCCCAGATGACGATGCACCTCGCCTGGGCGTAGTCCTGGAACGCCACACCCGGCATTTTGCCGTACATACCCACCGCCACGGCAGTGGCGGGAGCGGCACAGATCGTAGCAGCGAGACGCGACGCACCAAGGCGGGCAAAGTAGAGATCGTCCAGCAAACCATTGCTGAGGAGACCGTTCGAGCCACCGTAGCGAAATGGAAGAATCGCCTCACCACCCCAGCGTTCTACGATCTCGCCAAACCGCCCGGTGATCTCGGCGATGGCCTGCTCCCACGTAATCCTCTCGAATTTTGCTGCTCCCTTCTTTCCCACCCGTCGCATCGGGTACAACAGCCGGTCGTCGTGAAGCAAGCGACGCCCAAAACTGCGCACCTTCCCGCAGATGAATCCCGACGTCACCGGGTGGCCTTCACCACCGTCGATGCGAACGGGGATGCCATCGTCGACGATTACCTGCAACGCACAACTGTCAGGACAATCGAGAGGGCACGTCGTTGTATGTAGCGTGGATTCGGACATGGCCAGATAATCTATATCGAGTGCTGTGGAGTGTAACGGCGGCGTTCACCCACCAGCTCGACACAATAGGAAATCCCCGTCCCAAACCACTGGACGGGGATTCTCGTACGCCATGCTGTCACCTACTAGTTCTTGACCCTCACCCTCACGTTCTTGCGCACCTCGGTCCGGATCTCGTCGCGCAGCCGTCTCATATCCGCTCGCAGCTCCGTCATTTCGCCACAGGATTTGCTCATGTGGCCGCAGGGGAGATCGCGTTTGTCCAGCAGCAAAGTCAGCTCATGATCTGCGCCCTCGAACACAACCGTGCCGAACGGAACGAGCCCTTCCTCATCGGAAGCACAGTGCATGATATGCTTCCAGCCCTCCAGTGGAAACGTATCCTCGAGGGCGTCGGGGTCCATCTGCAGCTTACACTGTTCCATTTGCTTCATGTGTGCCGCGTCTTCGACAGTCACAACGATTCTCAGACTGTCGACGTCACCTGGTGCCTGCCGCATCACTATTACCCGATCCAGCTTTCCGACTTTCGTGCCGTCGACATACATCGTGGATATGATCGGGAAACCAGCCACATTGAGTTCCACCGGCTCTGAACTGTGTTCGAGCTGATCTCCCCAAGTCTCGATTTGGTGAACCAAATCAGATCCCTGTCGATACACCCAGACACCCCCCAGCCCCACACCCAGAATCAACGTAGCCCCAACGGAAACGAACAAACGGCGCATTCGCATCTTTCGTAAGTCCCTTCTGCGTTTGACCTTGCATAGATACTTACGGATGAGACAGACCCAGAGTTTCATCTGCCCCTTCCGGTCCCCTTGCAGTATCTTGCTTGATCACGAGAACAGAGGATAGCCGTGCCCCCTGTACGATTTGAAGATCTTCCCCCAAACGCCCGTCTTTGGACCTTCGCCGCATCACGTCCGGTGACGGACGAGGAGGAACGCCGCATTCTGTTGGCGGTCGACGAGTTCCTGGCCGACTGGAGCGCCCACGGAATTCCCCTGAAAAGCGGTCGGGATTGGCGCTACGGGCGGTTTCTGTTTGTGGCGGTGGACGAGCACGCAGCAGGAGTCTCAGGATGCTCGATAGACGCGCTGACACGCGCGCTGCGAGCGCTCGAGAGCGAATTGGACCTATCGATCACCGACAACGGACCAGTGCTATTCCGGGACGGTGATACGATACGGCGGGTACCCCGACCAGAGTTCCGCAAGCTCGCTGACATGGGAGCGGTAGGGGAGCAAACGGTGGTGTTCGACAACACGATTCAAACTGTTGGCGCCCTGAGAGATGGTCGCTGGGAGGTTCCCGCAAGGCAGTCGTGGCACGGAACCGCGTTCCTGGGAGGCGATCGTAGCAGCCACGGCAGTGCCCCGGCCCGTTCAACCTGACACCGGCGCAATGCACGCGAAGCGTGACAATTCGCCCCTAGGCTAGCTTTCCTTGTCAAGCTGCGCAGCGGAGACTGAATGACAGCACGTCTGGTCTTTCTCACCGGAAGTCGGGCGGGGACAGCGCACGACCTGTCCGAGGAGGACGTGACGTTTGGCCGCGCGCCCAGCCGGACGATCGTCTTCGGATCGGAAGACGTGTTGGTCTCGGCACATCATGCCACTCTAGCCTATCGCGATGGTCAATACACCTTACGCGACGACGGCAGCCGGAACGGCACATTCGTCAATGCCGAGCGAGTCACAGAGCGTGTACTTCAGGACGAGGACCTGATCCAGTTCGGAGCCGGCGGCCCTGGCGCGCGCTTCTTCCTGAAGCTCGCTGTAGATGCGGCACCCACACTAGATCCGAGCGACGTGGCCCAAGCGGCTGAGATGCTGCGGAGCACAAAGGATGCGCTAGGCATCACGGGGACTGCATCGAGGGCGCTATCCACCACTCGCGAGATGGTCGTGATGGCCGTCCGCCGTAGCAAGCGGACGAGGCGGTGGTTGCTGGCCGTGGTCGCAGTCACGATCGCGGCGATTTCGACCGTGCTGGTGTTGCAGCAGCGCGGCAAGGCCAACCTGGAGCGAACCCTCGCTCATCTGTCCGTGTCGCTGGCCGCGGAGCGCGAGTCACGAGCAGCCCTCGAGGAGACGTTGGCCGCCGTACAGAACCAGGCTGATTCGTTGCGGGCGCGCCTGGAAAGTGGACAACGACTGGTCGCCAGCGACCCCAGGATCGACCCGGATGCAATCAGCGAGTACAGTCGCGGAGTCGCGCTGCTGGTATTCACTTACGGCTATGCAGAGTCCGGTACCGATCGATTGCTTCGCTACGTGGTCGATTCCCAAGGGGAGGCGGTGACGTCACTTGGGAATTCCGGACAACCGGTCCCGGGCATCACGTTCGGCGGAGCCGGTCCACCGATTCAAAATGAGGGCACTGCTACGGCGTTCCTCATAGATTCGGCAGGGTATCTGCTCACCAACCGCCACGTAGCGGTGCCGTGGGAAGAAGACGAACAGTTCAAGGCAATGGTCCAGGGAGGCCTGAGCGTTACGGGCCAGTTTCTGGACTTTCGCGCGTTCTTCCCACCGGGCGGCGAGTCACGACCCTTGGTGGTGGAGGGTGTCTCCGACGTCGCGGACGTGGCCCTGCTCAGGGTCCTAGGCCCCCACGTTGACGCGCCCATCCTCCCGCTGGCCCCGGAGACCGAGCGAGCCAGACCCCAAGATGCGCTGGTATTGATCGGATACCCCACGGGAGTACATAACCTCCTGTTCCGGGTGAACCGCAACGAGCGGGGCTCCATACTGCAGGTCGCCGGTGGCGACGCTAGGCGGCTGGCGGAGGAACTGGCCAAGCGTCAGCTGATCCAGCCGTTTGTGACCAATGGCAGTATCAGCGACACAACCGGGATGGAGGTGATCCACACGGCCTCCACCACTGTCGGTGGCAGCGGCGGCCCGTTGATAGACCTCAACGGGCGCGTCTTGGCCGTTCACTACGCCAGCGTTCGATCGCCCGTACCGGGCGACCCCTTCCAGACGCAACGAGGGGTGCCCGTACGGTTCGTGTGGCAGCTACTTCCACCCGCAGTAAAGCAACGATTGACAAACCACACTACAGACCGGCAATAAGCACCAATCGCCGGAACTAGGGCTGAAGCTGGATGGGGACTGATTTAGAGGGCGCTAGCACCCGCACTATCCTGCTCGCCGACGCGGATGCTTTCTACGTGGCCGTAGCCCGCCTCTTAGACCCTGACGGCGTTGGCAAAGCCCGTCTTCTCGTGGTCGGTGGATCGGCCCAGGGTCGGGGAGTCGTCACTTCGGCCTCGTACGAGACCCGCGCTTATGGCGTCCGCTCCGGAATGCCCATGTCACAAGCCATGCGGCTTTGCCCCAACGCCGTGCGAGTTGGTGTGCCGGGAAA
>JARRLJ010000034.1:0-10303 GCA_037387025.1 Gemmatimonadales bacterium | reverse complement strand
AGTGTCCGTGAAATATGAGCAGCGGATAGCGCGCATTCGGGTGGCGATCGAAGCCCTCTGGGAGTAGAACGTGAGCACCGAGGTGCATCGGCCGACCCCAGAATTCGGTCAACAGGTCGCTTTGGATTCTGATGTGCTTTACGTACTTGGTGTCCTCGGGTTCGGGAATCGGAGATATAACCTGGTCCAATTCGATCGAGATGTTCCCATCTCGGGTTGGATCGACACGGATTTTCTGCGGCGTGCTGTAGAGGTTTCCCGGGGCACGGTTCCAGCGCTGTCCCTCTCCGCGGTCCATGGGCAGCTTGACTGTCTTGCCGTTGGCGAGGGTGAACGTCTCGTACTTGTGCAGTACTGCCTGGACGTAGTAGTCGCCGGGCGGTATCGCGGCCAAGTTCTCCAAGGGGAACCCGAGTACGTCGGACCCAATCACCGCGGTCGAATCCGATTCGAATGCTTCAACGTCTAGTCCGAAAACTTGTGCTGCGTCGATGCCAGCCGATACCTGGAAACGTGGCTCGGGCTCTTGCCGGTCCGTAACGATCAAAATGATGCGGCCATCGAGCGACTCCATGTCCAGACTTTCGGTGAAGGACACAGCGAACGCGAGTTCGGTGGCGGTCGATTGCCCGGTGCAGGCGACCAATAGAGCGATCAAGCATCCGGCCGTAGCCAATGACAGAATCTTGTGCACAATCATGGTTGGGATTCCCTTGAGGTCCAGATGCGAAACTACTAGTTGTGAGCAAGCTCCGCTATGGCAGTTGCGGTGATTGGTGGAGACCGCAATATTGTGCCCGATCTGGTAGCCTGCCCATAGATCTGCCGTGGAGCAGTGGGGAGGATCAGCGTACTGATTTGCACGCTGCTGCTTTACGACGCGACTGCGGTCGCCACCCAGGCCACCGACCCCCCCGTCTCTCCCTCGCAGAGTCTCCTACTATCTATAGCTGTGATCCTGTGGTTCGCTGTGCAGGTATACACGACGGCCTTCACGGCCCGGAAGGTGAGAGTATTTGACGTGAGCTACGGTAGAGCACTTTGGGCAACGGTGCTCGTAAACGTAAGCTCAATATTGATTCAGGGAGTCCTCGTTGAACTGCTGAGACTTTCACAGTTGCTGGCAGTCGTGGTGCTGATTGCAGTCGCTGTTTTCATCTTCAAGCTGGTCTTCACGTCTACCGTCAGGCAGGCGATCCTGATCTGGTCGCCGTTCTGGCCGTAGGAGTCCTTGCAGGCATTGCGCTAGTCGCTGTGGCCCTGAGTCTCGGTTCGTGGCTTGATACGAGGTTCGATCTGCCCACGACACCAACCTTGTCGTACGTCACCACACTGGAAGGAGCTAGTTTATGTGTGCCGTCCTAAGCTGGACGGTACTGGCGATTGTGTAGGAAACAGTCAGCGAGGGAGACGTTGTGGGGGGAGTGTGGCTTGGGCTGATGATCATCTTCTTCGTCGCCGTTTTCGTCACCGGATTTACAGCGAAGAAGATAGAGAACATCTCCCAACCGGGCTATGGTAACTATGGTAAGGCCTTGATTGCTCAGATGCTCATCGGGCCTCTTTCGTTGGGAGGGTTGATGATGTTCGGGCTCTATCTCGATGCCCCGCCTATTCTTGCATTCGCTATCGCATACTCGTTCATCCCGATCGTAATCTACAAGATCGTATTCCCGTGCATGTGGCGTGAAGCGGCCCTGATTTGGATTGTGGTGCTGCTCGTTCTTTCGGCCTTAACGTACGTTCTGTTGCTGGTTGGGTGGATCAGCCTGTCGTCTATCATCGGAGGGTAATGCCCCAAACTGGAGCCGGCCACCACCATGTCGGCCCTTGCAGCGAAGGCGGGTCTCTGGCCGGTACTTCCTGGAGAACCGCTGGCGAAGGTGTATCATCGAGCGTATTCTACACTACAGGTAGTCCCGGACCTTCAGAGTCGCCCCTCCAGGCCAGGCTCACAGATGGCTCGCAGGTGTTCCGTCGGGCACTCATAGGGCGAGGCAGGAGGACAATATGGGCTATCCAAAGAAGCACCGCGGCAGGCGCAAGATGGGGAGCAAGCGACGCAAGATGCGCCACAAGCGGCATCGAGGGTTCCGTTTGCGACACAAGTAGCTTCTTCTAGGTGGTGAACCGCCCGCTGTCTAACGGCACCGCACCGTAATCGGTTTACGGGGCCGGGCGAGCTCCGGGAAGCTGCGATTACCGTCACAGGGTTCCAGGGGTCCAACTGGTCGTGCGTTCCGTTCGGATACTATTCTTTGCAGACACACACCTCGGATTTGATCTACCGCAGCGGCCCCGCGTCGTTCGCCGGCGTCGGGGCCACGACTTCTTCGCCAACTTCGAGCGTGTTCTTGAGATCGCGGTGGATAGTGAAGTCGACTTCGTCGTACACGGCGGGGATCTATTCTTTCGGAGTCGAATTCCTGCTGAATTGGTGCAGCGGGCGTTCCTGCCGCTCAAACGCGTTGCTGACAAGGGAATTCCTGTCTTCCTCGTGCCCGGCAATCATGAGCGGTCTCGGATTCCCTACGAGATGCTAGCGCTGCATCCAAGGATCCGGATTTTCGACCGACCCAGGACTTTCATAGAACGTGTCGGTGATGCGAGTGTCGCGTTTGCCGGGTTTCCCCACTACAGAGGTAACATTAGAGACACGTTCTTGGCGTTGCTGTCAGAGACCGCCTGGCATGACGCAAGAGCCTCGATCAACTTGCTCTGCGTTCATCAGTGTTTCGAGGGCGCGACTGTTGGGCCCTCCGATTACACGTTTCGCCATGCGAGTGATGTGGTAAAATTGGCCGATGTACCGCCACGTTTCACGGCCGTACTGTCGGGGCACATTCACAGACATCAAGTCTTACTCTACGATCTGGACGGCCGCAGACTGCGGACACCGATCCTGTATCCTGGATCCATCGAACGAACATCATTTGCGGAGAAGGACGAGTCCAAGGGGTACCTCATGTTGGAGTTTGACTGTGCAACTCCAAGAGGCGGCCACTTGGGTAACTGGGAATTCCACGAATTACCGGCGCGGCCAATGTTAGCACACGATCTCCGGCTTGATGGACACACAGGAGTCGAATTGCAGGCGGCAATTCGCCATCTGGTCGAGCTGGCGCCAGCGGACGCGATACTGCGAATTCGCATTCATGGACCACTGGGTCATGAGCACTGGGCGATAACGAGGGCCGCGAATCTGCGGGCGATGGTGCCACGCACCATGAACGTGGAGACTGTGATCGTGAGCCAGCAGTCGTGAAACCGAAGCTGCTGTTCGGTATTGGATCCCTCTGCCTGGTGCTCGCCGCTGCTCCTCGCGACATCGTTGCCCAGGAAGTAGCAGCTACCAGTCCCCGGGTGACGGTGAGCGGCATCGTGTACGACACGTTGTCTGGCAAGCCAGTTCCGTTCGCGATAGTCCGAGTAGTTCAGACTGATTCCTCAACACTCACGGACAGACGAGGTCGCTACGAGGTGCGGCTTAATGTCGGTAATTGGCGGCTGGAGTTCAGACAGATCGGCTACCAACTGGCCAGCGAGACCATAACGATTACCGGAGAACGTGCCGAGCTGGATGTTTATATGAGCCCTCTCGCTGTGGCCCTGGCGCCGGTGTTGATAACTGACACTGCAGAGAGCCGCGCGACACGAATCATCCGCCGAGCGATCGGGCGGAAAAATGACGTTCTGTCGCGAATCCACGACTACAGTTACGATGCGTACGTGAAGCTCGTGATCACTGATCTCGCAAAGAACCAAGATTCGGTCGATGCCGTTTTTCTCATCACAGAGACGGAGACCACTGCATACTGGGAGCAGCCGGATAGATACCAGGAAGTCATCACGGCACGGCGTCAGTCGAGCAATCTGTCTGCGGAGGAGAACCTGGTGTCCGTCGGCCAAATTGTGAATTTCAACAGGGATCGTATCGATCTGCAGAAGTACTCCGTTGTATCGCCAACCGCTGACGATGCACTGCACCACTACACGTACTACTTGGTGGATTCGCTGACCGTGAACGGGAGGAAGGCGTTCAGGCTAGCCATAGTGCCAAACACTGACGGTGCGCCGCTCTTTGCAGGCATGATCGACATTGCCGATTCAACCTATGACGTACTGACGATCGACGTCGGCGTGAATGAAGCAGTCCGCTTCGACTTCTTCGGGAACCTGCGGTACCGACAGCGGCTGCGGGACTACGGACAGGACCATTGGATGCCTTCCGAGATTGCATTCTCCGGTGAGGTCCGCTTTGGCATTCCGATACCAGGTATACCACGGCAACTCCGATTCCAACACACAGCATCGTTGAGTGACTTCCGCTTCGATGAAGGGAACATGCCATCGACTTTGGATCAATTTGTCGTTGTGGTTGATGATCGAGCAGATAATCTAGACAGTGCAGCTTGGAATGATCGCCGAGCCACTAGCTTGAGCCTCGTCGAACAGCGGGCCTATGCCCGCATCGATTCAGCGTCGAACGCGCCACTGACCTTTGGGCGTCGCGTGGCCGGTGTTGCGCAACTTGCAGTTCTGCTCGCGACTGATCCCAATTTCTTTCATTTCAACAGAACTGAATCTGCTTATTTGGGTGCTGGCTGGGTATTTCGAGAGTTTACGCCGAGCGTCACGCTGCCTGTAAAGTTGGGATACTCGTTTGGGCGTGAAAAGTGGCAATACCAATTCGGTGCTCAGTTCCGGATCTCGGCCGACCGCGGCCTGTGGGTTGGCGGTGCCTATCGTAACGATGTGGTGAGGAGCCCGGCGATTGTATCGAGTTCGTACAACCCGACCTTCATCGCGCTGGTGGTGAAGCTGGATCCGCTGGACTATTACCACGAGCAAGGGTTCACAGCTTTCGTGAGTGGCCGAATCACAAATCACTCGCGACTGGAGTTGCGGTACAACGAGTTCGATCAGAAGAAGATTCCCCTAGTGACGGACTATTCGATCTTCAATTTCAAGGAGATAATCAGAGAGAATCCACCGATTGTGGACGGCAGACTAAGATCATTGTCTGCGACGGTGATGTACGACTCGCGGCCAATGTTGAGGCAGCAAGGCCGCGATTATCGGTTCAACAGTCTCACATATACACGCGTTAGTGCGGGCGTGGAGTATGCAAACCCGGACCTCGTGCCAAATGACTTCGCCTTCGGACGGTATTTCGTCGGGGTCCGGCGCCGCCAGCGGACGTTCAATTGGGGATTGACGACGATCGATGCCTATGCAGGTGTGTCGAGCGGCCACCTTCCTACACAGCGGTACTTCAATGTGGACTATGGTAAGGGCGCGTTCTTCGAAGAGGGTGGATTCAGTACGATGCACGAGACCAACTTCTACGGCAACAGAGCCGCGATGATCGTCGTGAGTCACAATTTCGATCGCATGCTGTTTCAGAAGAGCGGTATACCATTGATCAAGAAGATACCCTTCACACTGGCGGTGCATACGGGATGGTTCTGGACAGACTTTGTTGACCACGATCGCAATCCCGGAGATGAGCTCCTCGCCAGAGCGCCGAGAGCGTACAGCGAGGTGGGGTTCGGGATAGGCAACCTGACGCCGTTCCTATCTCCTCTGAACCTGGCGGTGTACTTTAGCTGGCAATTGTCGTCCTACGCTACAGAAGGTGTTCAGTTCCGGGTCGGTGTTCCGACTCCGTGAGGCGGCTGCCTTGAGTCTGGTCGTTGTTGGTTCCGATGTCCGTTCGCTGCTATTCTGTTTGGAGCGCTACCATTGGATCGAACTTGGTAGCGCGGCGGGCGGGAATGGCGCATGCCACCAATCCCACAGCGATCAGTATGGCAGCTACCGTGGCTATGGGACATGTGGATAGAGTGCGCGTGATCTCCAGACCCTCACTGGCCGCGTTCGTCACAATGCTGCCGATGAAGTTGACCACCAATGCAGCGAGGGGTACGCCGAGAAGCAGCCCCGTTCCGGCCAGCCGCAAGCCCTGCCGTCCGATCCGCATCAATACCTGTCGGGGCTTGGCACCCAGCGCCATGCGAACGCCGATCTCGCTGGTTTGCTGCGACACCGAATAAGCCATGACGCCATATATCCCGATTGCAGCCAATGCCAGAGCCAGCAATCCCACGATGAACAGGATCCGCGTCATCGTGTTCGGACCGGCTAGCTGAGTCGCTACATACTCCTGGATGGTCTGAACCGCAGTGATTGGCTGATCTCTATCGACTTCCCAGACGACACTCTGCACTGGACTGGCCAGCTGATAGGGATCGGCTTGTGCTCGCAGTAGGATGTTCATACCTGGAACCGGTTCTTGCGCCAGCGGAAAGTAGACTGTTGCAGATGGAGCCATCAGTCCGGACAATCTTGTTTGTGCTATGTTGGCTGCCACTCCGATTACTTCCCGCGACTCACCATGTATGGTGATCCGTCTTCCGAGAGGAACATCGCCGTCGAAGTATTGGTCGACCATGCGTTGATTGACAATGATCACCGGATGGGTTTCCGAGCGGTCTGTATCGGTGAAGGCTCGGCCAGCACGCACCTCTATTCCCATCCTGCCGAAGTACTCAGGACTTATCGTGAGCCACGATGTACTCGGTTGTTCGTTTACTCCATATGTCAATCCGTCGATCGTGAAATCGGCGAGCGGTAGATAGCGGGTACGTGGCAAGGCACTGGCGAACGCGAACGCTCGCACGCCACGCACGGTTGCTATCCGGCGTTGGACTTCGTCGAAGAAGGCAACCCTCGAAGCGTCGTCCGTGTATTTATACTCGGGTAACGTGAGCTCCATCTTAATGACGTTGTCTGGATCGAATCCGGGGTCGATGGCCAGTTTTCGGTGGAACAGATCGGTCAGAGTAGCGGCCCCTACGAGAATTGTCAGAGCAAGCGCAAACTCGGCCATCACGAAGGCGCCGCGAATGCGCTTCTTCCGCCGAGTGGCGGTGCCTCCACGACTCCCTTCGACGAGAGGTGAATGGAGACTGCCACCGACCGCTTGCGTTGCCGGAGTCAGCCCAAAGGTGAGTCCAGCCAGCAGCGAGATAGCGACGCTGAATCCGAGCACGGTGCCATCAATTGTGGGGTAGTAGTTGGCCGGTATTTCGGGTGGAAATGCGGTGTTGAGAAACCCGACTCCCCAGACCGATAGCGCGGTGCCGAGTGCACCCGCAATGAGTGCGAGAATCACGCTCTCGGTTAGGAGCTGTCTCACAAGGCGGCCCTTGCCCGCACCCAGGGCGACGCGCACTGCGATTTCCTTTTGACGCGCATCGGTCTTCGCCATCAACAGACTGGCAACGTTCACACAAGCAATCAGCAGAACCAGGACTACTACTGCCATCAGAATCTGCACCAAGCCCGTGTCGGTTTCTCCTGGGAACGCATCGCGGAGGGTCTCGACGTTTACGCCTATACCCTCATTTGTTTCGGGGTGTTGAGTTTCAAGCCGCGCGGCCAAGGCCGTCAGCTCTGATTGTGCCTGCTGTACGGTGACACCAGGAATGACTCGCGCCGTTACCAGCAGAGTCTGGTCTTCCCTGTTATGGCGTTGATCACCGAAGTCGGAGGCGACCCAAATACCCACAGTGCCGAGCAGGAAGTCGAATGTCTCTGGCATGATGCCAACGACGCTGTAACTCCGTCCGTCCAACACCACGGTACTGCCTATCAAGTCGGGTGCAGCTCCAAATCGATTCTTCCACAGAGTCTCACTCACCACAGCTACGGGTGAATCCTCGGTCCCGCCTTCTTGTATGTGGAAGGTGCGTCCTAGCATGGGCTCTGCGCCCAACACGCGGAAATAGTCAGGTGTGACTCGGGCTATTGTGAGCTGCTCCGGCCGGTCCAATCCGGTCAGGTTCATTGTCTGAAACTGTGAAGCTGTCCAGTCACCGAGTGACGTCGCTTCGGCCCGCCAGTCCCAGAAATTGGCCACGGTTACATTCTCGGTGTCATCAGATTCCACACGGTCATTCTGCCAAACGAGAACGAGACGATCGGCATCCGGATATGGCAATGGCTTGAGCAACCATGAGTTTACTAGACTGAAGATCGTGGTATTGGCCGCGATTCCTATGGCGAGCGATACCACGGCGATGATCGTTACGACGGGTGTCTTTAGAATCATCCGAAATGCGTAAGTTGCATCCTGACGAAGCGAACTGATCATGTTGCGGCTCCTCTTTGGAGCAGGTGGATTGACTCGACGTCGCTTGCGGCGGTCCCCTAGGGAGCGTGGGTAGGACTCACGAAAAGCCGTGGCAATGAGACCCCAGATCTCACGCACCCAGAAGGCTGCCCGTATGGAAATGGCCTCACGTCGTACTGCTCTTTGTTGGTCGAGCAGAGTGGTTTCGAGGTCTTCGGCGAATTCCTCGTGCAGCGATGACGGCAATAGGACTCGGATCGCTACTGCGAACAACTTGACCGACAGGGGTCGGGGGAAATCAGGACGTGACGGCAACATCAGGAAGTACGCTCCACAAAGCGTGTCTTCTTGATCGTCTCTGCGAGCTTGTGGATGCGGCGAGCTTCACAACGTGCTACTTCTCTGCCGAACTCAGTGATTCCGTAGTAACGTCGCCGCTCGTCATCTAAATCCGGATCGGGTCTCATGTCCGATTGTCGTATCAGATCGTCCCGTATCATCCGCTTGATCGCCCCGTAGAGCGTCGAGGTGCTGAGAATCACCTCTCCCTCGGTGCGAGCGCTTATGTCTTGAATGATCCCGTATCCGTGCAGATCTCGGTCGTTGAGCGACAGGAGAATCTGGAAGACCGGTGTCGAGAGCGGAATCATCCTCGCGGCTTCGTGTCCGTTGGGTTTTGCCATCTGGCTGTATCCCCGCTTCAGCGAGTCACTATGTCCTGTTGAGATATATCCTACGAGGGAATAGTTGCCCTGGTTTCGGCGCCGCCGAATAGCTGTATTTGGGTCTTGCTAGTCCACCGCGACGTCGATCTGAAGTCGTTGTGGGACATATGTTTACGGGTACGTTAGGGAATCGCTCAGACCACAGGCTGGTGCCGCGGAGCTAGTGTGGCACGGCCAGTACAAACCTGCTAGAATCCGTTATCCTCATTCACGACTGACAAAACACCAGATGAATAGATAGCCATGACCGACTACCTGAAGGCACTGGGAATAGAAGAGCACAACCCGGGCGGATTTGCCGCTGAGTGGGCTGGTTCCGGTCCGGAGCTCAAGGTGATTACGCCGATTGACGGATCAACCATTGCTACAGTCCAGCAAGTGACCGAAGACGAAATTGACCAAATAGTGGATAGGGCTCAGCAGGCCTTCTTTGACTGGCGCAAGGTGCCTGCGCCGCAGCGTGGTGAGGTAGTGCGCCAACTCGGTAACCGCTTGCGTCAGTTGAAGCGGGAATTGGGTGCGCTAGTTACGCTCGAGATGGGCAAGATCATCGCCGAAGGTGAAGGCGAAGTGCAAGAGATGATCGATATCTGTGATTTCGCCGTCGGCTTGTCACGGCAACTCTACGGGCTGACCATGCAATCAGAGCGGCCCGACCACCGCATGTTCGAGCAATGGCACCCATTGGGTGTAGTGGGCGTGATCAGCGCGTTCAATTTCCCAGTTGCTGTGTGGAGCTGGAACGCCGCCCTCGCCTCGGTGTGCGGTGACAGTGTGCTGTGGAAACCATCCAGCCAGACACCGCTAACCGCCATTGCCTGCACCAAGATCGCGCAACGGGTGTGTGAGGAAAATGATGTCGACCCGGCAATCTTTTCACTGGTGGTTGGCAAGGGATCAACGGTTGGAGATCGATTGCTGCACGACCGTCGCATACCGCTCGTGTCAGCGACAGGCAGCTGCAGCATGGGATACCATGTGGGTGAGGTAGTTGGGGAACGACTCGGCAGGACCATCCTAGAGCTCGGCGGTAATAACGCCATCATCGTCACACCTCACGCGAACATGGATCTGGTGCTCCCGGCGATCCTGTTTGGAGCAGTGGGTACAGCCGGCCAAAGATGCACTAGCACGCGGCGGATCATCGTACATGAGTCCGTGAGGGAGGAACTGGTGAGCAGGTTGTGCAAGGCTTACTCTGATATACGGATTGGAGATCCACGGAAGCATGAGACGCTGATGGGGCCGCTGGTTACGAAGGACGCGGTGACGGATCTGCAGAATGCCATCAAACGCGTCATGAAGGAGGGTGGGGAAATACTGTATGGCGGTGATCCGCTGGATAGTGCCGAGCATCCCGGTGGACACTACGTCATACCGTGTATTGCAGCGGCCGAGAACGAGTTCGACATTGTCCAAGAAGAGACCTTTGCACCAATCC
>JARRLJ010000033.1:0-12825 GCA_037387025.1 Gemmatimonadales bacterium | reverse complement strand
GTAGAAGGAGAGAACGAGGAGTTGATCCCCAGGATCTCGCGAAGTGCCCTGGGAAGTGGCGGTGGCAGCCGACACGTGCCCCAGTCCATAGCACGCCGAGCCGTATCTGAGAGATTGGCCATCTTAACCGACAACGCAGCTGCCGACGATCGCTTTCGCGGCAAGTCGATCTTGGTTCAGAGCGTCCGCAGCGCTATGTGCGCACCGTTGCTGGGGAGTCGCAACAAGGGAGGTGAGGGCAACGTCCTTGGGCTGATATACGTAGACAGCCAAACTGCGACCGAGGCATTCAGTGATGAGGACCTAGAGTTCTTGATCGCTTTCTCCAGCATAGCAGCAGTCGCAATCGAGAACAGTCAGCTGCTCGATAGAATTCAACGTGAGGCAGTTGTGCTGTCCAACTTCCAGCGGTACTTCGCTCCTAATATCGCCGAGCAGATTGCGGGACAGGAAGCAGCTATTCAACTAGGCGGGACGAAGCGTCCGGTTGTCGTCTTCTTCAGTGATATCCGTGGATTCACGCCGATGTCCGAGAAGATGGGACCAGACGACATAGCAACACTGCTCAATGAGTATTTCACGGAAATGGTTGAGATAGTGTTCCAACATGGCGGTACGCTAGACAAGTTCATGGGCGATGCGATCATGGCCTTGTGGGGAGCTCCGATAGCACACGAAGATGACGCTGACCGCGCCATGCAAGCCGCGATTGAGATGCAGAGTGTGCTGGCGCGCCTCAACGTGAAGTGGGCAGCCGAGGGCCGACAGCGAGTTGAGATAGGCATAGGTATTGACTACTACGACGTGTTTGCCGGAAACATCGGCAGTGACCGTCGCCTCGAGTATACCGTCATAGGCGATGCCGTGAACACAGCGTCGCGTTTGTGCTCCAAGGCGGGCCCTGGCGAAATCATCCTATCCCAACGCTTCTACGACAAACTGCGAAAACCACCTGCAGTAGAGGAAATGGAGGCCCTTGAACTCAAGGGCAAAGTAGATCGGGTACCCGTCTATCGGGTAAAGCGGTAAGGCAAGCCTGCCTTCTCGAGCAATTCTACGACCAAACGCAGCGGTAGTCCCATTACGCTGAAGAAATCACCCTCGATCTTCTTTACCAGCAAAGCACCACGTCCTTGCACACCATAACCGCCCGCCTTGTCGAGCGGTTCCCCAGTGGCCACGTAGTCTCTTATGAAAGTGGAGTCAACTTCCCTGAACCACACTCGTGTCATATCGTATCTCTCGGCCGTGGTGTCACCCCACGCGAGTGCTACTCCTGTAATCACACGATGGTCGCGTCCCGAGAGCAAACTGAGCATCCGTTCGGCCTCCTGCCTCGAGGTCGGCTTACCCAAAACCCTATCATCAACCACAACTACAGTGTCGGCCGCCAGCACGGCGACGTCCGGGTGTCGTGCCCGTGTCGCAATCGCCTTGTGTCGTGCGAGTCTGACAGCCATGGACTCCGGTAGTTCACCAGGTTCCCGGTCTTCGTCGATGTCCGACGGATCGACAACGTATTCGATCCCCAACATATCTAGCAGTTGCCTGCGTCGTGGAGAACTCGAAGCCAGTACGATCACCGGTCCAAGATCAGCGTTACAGGACCATTGTTGAGTAGCTCCACCTCCATCAAAGCTCCAAACTCACCGGTTGCCACAGCAACATCCCGCTGCTTAAGCTCACTAACGAAGCGATTGTAGTTGGCTTCGGCTTGCTCCGGCTGCGCCGCGCCGACAAAGGAAGGCCGACGCCCTTTTCGTGCATCCGCATACAGCGTGAATTGTGAGACCACCAACAACGAGCCTCCTATCTCACGCACATCTCGGTTCATCTTGCCTTGTGCATCCGGGAAAATGCGGAGCCCTACGATCTTGTCTGCCATCCACTGGGTTTCGTCTGGACCATCGTCCCCGGCAAACCCTACCAGCACTAGCATTCCTTCTCCGATCGCGCCAACAGATCGGCCGCCAACCAAAACGGCGGCATGCAATACTCGCTGCAGAACCACCCTCATTCCACCGTGACCGACTTGGCCAGATTACGTGGTTGATCAACGTTGCAGCCACGGCGAACGGCTATGTAATAGGCCAACAACTGAAGTGGAATAACGCTCAATACGGGCGTCAGCGGACCAATGGTCGGCGGTACCGCAAACACATGCTCAGCCAGACCTGAGATCTCCTGGTCGCCTTCTGTAACGACGGCTATCACACGCCCACGTCGCGCTTTTACCTCCTCAATGTTCGACACTATCTTCGGATGCACCGCGTCACGTGGAGCAATGAATATGACCGGCATCATCTCGTCTATCAACGCGATCGGTCCATGTTTCATTTCTGCTGCCGGATATCCTTCTGCATGGATGTATGAGATTTCTTTGAGCTTGAGAGCGCCCTCCAGTGCAACTGGAAAGTTGTAGCCCCGTCCTAGGTACAGTGCGTTGGGTGCGCGCACCAATTGGTCGGCTATGTGCTCCACTTGCTTGGCCTGTGTCAGCACCGAAGCTGCTTGATCTGGTAACCTCTCTAGTGCATCAACGAACTCGCGACCCTGTGGGGCCGATACCCCACGGAGTCTCCCCAGTCTGAGGGTTAGCATCGCCAACGCCACTATTTGACATGTGAAGGCCTTCGTACTGGCAACTCCAATCTCAGGACCCGCATGAATGTAGATACCACCATCCACTTCATGAGCTATCGTGCTGCCGACGACGTTGACGATTCCCAGTGTACGTGCCCCACGCTTGCGAGCCTCTCTCAATGCGGCGAGCGTGTCGGCTGTCTCGCCACTCTGTGAGATACCAACGACCAGAGTCCGGTCGTCCACGATAGGACTGCGATATCTAAACTCTGAAGCATACTCCACTTCGACCGGGACACGTACCAGTTCCTCCAACATGTACTCGCCAATGAGGGCAGAGTGCCATGACGTGCCACACGCAGTGAGCACGAATCTGTCTATTCCACACAACTCATCGTCACTCAAGTTGAGGCCGGATAAGCGCGCATTACCCTCGTCTTTGAGCAATCGGCCACGGAGTGTGTTGTGGATACTCTCGGGCTGCTCCATGATCTCCTTGAGCATGTAGTGTGCATGGCCGCCTCGCTCGATCGTCTCGAGGTTCCAGTCCACAGTGCTCACCGACTTTTCGATTCGGCTGGTCTCCTGATTGCCAACGTGATAATCATCCGGACGCAATACGGCGATCTCGCCGTCGTCCAGGTAGACCACAGATCGAGTGTGTTCCAACACTGCTGACGCATCCGATGTCACGAAATGCTCGCGGTCGCCCAATCCTATCAGGAGAGGCGATCCGCGCCGGGCAGCCACGAGGCATTCGGGCTCATTTTCTGAAATGACAGCGATTCCATAAGCACCCTCTATCTGTCCCAGAGCCCGCATCACCGCCTCCTCCAACGAACCATCGTACAGATGCTCCACCAGGTGAGCCAAGACTTCGGTATCAGTTTCGGAACGGAAAGTATGACCGTGCTCGGCTAATGCTTCGCGCAAGATCGCCGCGTTCTCTATGATCCCGTTGTGAACGAGCGCGACCTGATTGCCGCAGTCCGTGTGGGGATGTGCATTGATCGTGCTGGGAACTCCGTGAGTGGCCCACCGGGTGTGTGCGATTGCCGTCCGCGCTACCGGTAGTTCGTCACCAAGGTCCGACAGGAACTCACGTAACCGTCCGGCGGCCTTGTGGACACGGAGTGCACCCTGCTCGATCGCAGCAAAACCCGCCGAGTCATATCCCCGGTACTCCAAGCGCTTCAGGCCCTGGAGTACCAGAGGAACAGCATCACGACCCCCGACGTAGCCGATTATGCCACACACAAATCGAGCCTATCCCTCAGTTAGCCCCATTGCGGCTTCGACCAGGTCACGGGCGGCCTTGTCCGTCGGTGCTTCTGCAATAAACCGTACGATCGGCTCCGTCCCCGACGGTCTTACGTGTAGCCAAGAATCGGACCAAGCGAAACGCATCCCGTCCTGTCGATCTACTGAAGCATCAGTAAACCGATTCTCAAGAGCTTCGTACATCGCTTCGAACGGCCCTCTTCTGTCGGACTTCGCTTTCACGATCGAGTACCGCGGCGCAGCAGCTACCAGCTCACTTACTGAATGCCCGGAACGCGCAAGCAGACTGAGTACGAGGGCGGCGGCAACAGGAGCGTCGCGCCCGATGTGAAGGTCTGGCAACATTACACCACCGTTCCCTTCACCACCAATGATTGCTCCAAATGACTTCATGGCTGAAGCAACGTTAGCCTCGCCCACTGCAGCCCGGTGGAATTCGGCACCGAACTGACGCGCTGCATCCTCAACGATTCTCGAGGTCGAGAGATTCGTTACCACCGGCCCTTTGCGTTGTGGCAGCACTGCGCGAAGTGCAAAGGCCAGCGTGTAGTCTTCGCCTATAGCCGTTCCATTCTCGTCGAGCAACGCCAACCTATCGACATCCGGATCCACAGCTAGACCAACGTCCGCACCGCTTTCCCGAACCAACGCCGCGATTCCGGTCAGATTGATCGGTACCGGTTCAGGAGGCCGCGGAAACCGGCCGTCAGTCTCCAGGTCCATCCCAACCATCTTGCAGCCCAGTCGGTCCAGTAACGCCGGCATGATGGTGCCGCCGGCTCCGCGGACGCAATCCAATGCTACTGTAAAGTTCCGTGCCCTCACCGCGTCACCGTCCACCAGATCCAGAGCGAGTACGGCTCGCAGGTGCCGCTCCACCGCGTCTCTATCAACGCTAACACCACGGCTCGAATCCTCATGGGGCGGTCCGACCGAAGAACCATCTGCCAATCTGAATAGCTCCGCGGCTCTCTCTTGACTGAGGAACAGACCATCGGGTCCCACAAACTTGAGGGCATTCCACTCTACGGGATTGTGACTGGCCGTGATAACGATCCCGCCAGCGGCACCGTGGTGCTCTACCGCCAGTTGTGCTGTCGGAGTCGGAATCAGTCCGCAGTCGATGACCGAAACCCCAGAGGCCTGCAGGGCCGACGTCGCCGCATTCGCAAACATCGGTCCCGAGGTGCGGGCATCCCGCGCTAGCACGACTGTATGATTCCCCGAGCGACGCGCCAGCGAGCCAAATGCGCCGGCATATCGCTCGACCACCTGTGGGGTTAGGGCAGTGCCCACGATACCGCGGACGCCCGAAACGCTGATTATCAGGTTATCGCTCATTGAAGCAGGAAAGGTAACTGCGAGTTCAGGACAAAGAAGATGCCGGATCACCACTCGCCACACCTTCTGGCAACGAGCGCCGTACCTTCTTGGGCGTGGCAATAGGAAGTGTCTGCTGGTCGGGGAAGGCGCGGAGGAACGCGTCCACTGTTTCGGGTTCGAACTGCGATCCTTTGCACCGTTCGAGTTCGGCAATAGCGTCCGCTGCATCCATCGCCGGTCGGTACGGCCGCGCCGAAGTCATTGCGTCGAACGAGTCTGCTACCGTAACGACGCGAGCATGGACCGGAATAGAGTCACCTTCCAGTCCATCAGGCCTTCCATTGCCATCCAGCCGCTCGTGGTGTGACCTCACGATTCCCAACACCTCCGGCGCGTTCTTCAAGAGCGGATCCAAAATCCGCGCACCGATGAGGGTATGCTCCATTAGGTGGTCGTATTCGTGGGACTCTAACCGTCCTGGCTTGAGAAGCACTGCTTCCCGGACGCCGATCTTTCCCACATCGTGCAACTCGGCTCCGAGCTCAATTAACCGTATGTCCTTGTCGTCCATCCCAAGTTCAACGGCGATGCTGCTCGAGTAGACTGCGACGCGAGACGAGTGTCCTCTCGTGTAAGCATCCTTGGCTTCGAGCGCTTCCACAAGCGTCTGCACACCTTCGAGGAACAGTTCTTCTATCCGTCTCGCCTGCTGCTGCACCAAATCGGCCAGATGATCCTGATAGTGTCTGTTCTGCAGGATCAAGCGCCGCTTGTCCAGCGCCTGTTCGGCACGTGCTCCCACTTCCTCGATCTGAAACGGCTTCAGGATATAGTCCATCGCGCCCACCTTGAGGCATGCGACAGCTACGTCCACCTCGGTTACCGCCGTTACCATCACGACCGCTATTTCAGGCCAGTTTTCCCGTATCCGTCGCAGCAAGGTGAATCCGTCCATCTCCGGCATGCGTATATCGGAGATAACCAGCGGTATTTCATTGCGTTCCAGCTCTTTGAGCGCAGCCACACCTGACTCTGCGACGAGCACCTCATAGCCGGTTGCTTGAAGCACACGACGCAGGGAATCACGCAGCTGCGGTTCATCGTCGACCACGAGACAGGTCAGTGGAGATTCACTCATCGTTGGCTAACGTACCCTGAGCCGCTGTGGACTTCAAGCGGTTCGCTTGCCGTAAGTATCGCCAGTGCGTACGTTCCCGCACGGATTTCCGCCTTGAAAAGTGCCATAGGCATGCCATGACACGCGTTCTTGACGAAGACCTTCACCACGGATTCGCGACCCGGGCAGTGCACGCCGGCCAACGACCGGATGATGCCACAGGTGCCATCATGACGCCCGTCTTCCAGACCTCCACCTACGTCCAGCCGAGGTTGGGAGAGCATAAGGGGTTCGAGTACGCCCGAACCAGGAACCCCACCCGAGACGCTCTAGAACGAAACCTGGCTGCATTGGAGGGTGCACCACATGGTCTTGCGTTCGCATCCGGCCTCGCGGCCACAGATGCCGTGCTAAAGCTGCTCGCTGCTGGGGACCACATCATATGCGGGGAGAACGTATACGGCGGTACCCATCGCCTAATGACCCGTGTCTTCACGCAATTGGGCCTGGAATTCACTTTTTTGGATACGAGGAACCAGGACGCCATCGAGGCAGCCATCACCTCCAAGACCAGGATGATCTTCGTGGAGACGCCCACCAACCCCATGATGCACATCACTGATCTGAGAGGTGTAGGTAATCTCGCCCGCGACTGCGGCGTAACACTGGTAGTCGACAACACCTTTGCCACACCCTTCTTCCAACGCCCGATCGAATTCGGGGCGGAGGTAGTAGTCCATTCGACGACCAAGTACATAAACGGGCACAGCGATATGGTCGGCGGTGTGGCTATAACCAGTAGAGATGACCTGGCCGAACGGCTCGAGTTTATCCAGAACTCGGCTGGGGCCGTACCCGGCCCGCTCGATTGTTGGTTGGCGCTACGCGGGGTCAAGACGCTGCCAGTGAGAATGCGGCAGCACGATCAGTCAGGACGCCGGATCGCTGCCTGGCTGGAGGAGCATCCTGTGGTCAAACGGGTCTACTACCCAGGCCTGGCAAGTCATCCGCAACGCGATCTGGCAAGCCGACAAATGAGCGGCTTTGGGGGAATGATCTCGCTCGAACTCGGCTCCATCGAGAGAGCCAGAATCGTAGTTGAGAGCACCCGGATATTTGCCCTGGCGGAATCGTTGGGCGGCGTGGAGAGCCTTATCGGGCATCCAGCATCGATGACGCACGCTTCAGTCCCCAAAGAGATGAGAGAGGCAATGGGATTAACCGACGGCTTGGTCAGGCTTTCGGTCGGCATAGAAGACACAGAAGACCTCATGGCAGACCTGGATCAGGCGCTCGAGGCAGCCGCGAAAGAGTGAGGTCACAGAGTGAAACCCCACTGTTCTGTGAGCGTACGGAATAGCAGCGGCTAAGACTTCTTTGGCAGTACACCAGAAATATCGGAGGCAGCAATGAACGACGAAACGGGCCTTCCTGCCGAGCGTTCACGAGTGGTATTGAAGAACATCTCGGCCACGGCCTGGGAGCATCCCGCCGACCGGGCGGCTCTCCAGACACTACGCGCGATTCCAGGCTTCGACGAGGTAGTGAAGCGCATCTTCGGCTTTTTCGGGGAGCGCGGCATTCGGCTGCTCTTCCAAGCCAACGCGGTGCGGGTGGGCCCGAAGCAATTCCCGAGGATCCATGCACTGATGACGGATGCTGTGGAGACATTAGACTGGCCTGACCGACCGGAACTCTATATCACACAAACACCTGTCGTAAACGCAGGCGCCGTGGGCATGGACCATCCGTTCATCACCGTCAACTCCGGGGCAGTGACCTTACTGGACGATGACGAACTGCGCGTTCTGCTGGGTCACGAACTCGGTCATGTGATGAGCGGACATTCGCTCTACCGGACAGTGCTGTTCATCCTCCTCCTTTTCGGCTTCAACAACCTGCCGTTCCTGGCAGGAGTGGCACTATTGCCGATTCAGTTGGCACTACTGGAGTGGTCGCGCAAGGCAGAACTGTCATCGGACCGGGCCGGCCTCCTGTCCACTCAGGATCCGGTCGCATCTATGAGGGTGTTCCTCAAACTGGCAGGCGGCGGAGCGGCCACCGATACTGATCTCGACACATTCATGGAACAGGCTCGTGAATACGAGACGATGGGCGGACCCATGGATAAGGTCTACAAGATCCTCAACACATTGAGCCTGACACACCCGTTCAACACGCTCCGGGCCGCTGAGCTACAACGGTGGATTTCTGACGGAGATTACGACAGAATAGTTCGTGGTGAATACACCCACAGGGGTGAAGAAGAAAAGAAGCGGTCAATCACCGAGGACATCGGAGAGGCCGCAACACACTACGCCAAGAGCGCAAAGGAAACTGTGGGCGACGTTGCGGACGCCGTCAAGAAGGCCGCCCAGGCCTTCACAAACGCTTTCAAGGACGACGATAAGACGTGAGAATTCTAGTTGTGGGAGGGGGCGGCCGCGAACATGCGCTCTGCTGGGCCCTATCCCGTTCGGCTACCGTCTTTTGTACTCCGGGTAACCCGGGTACCGCTTCAATAGGCACGAATCTGCGCCTCGACCCCGGCGGCCATGAAGCCGTTACAGCAGCCGTGGTCGAGCACCAGATAGACCTCACAGTAATCGGCAGTAATCGGACCGGAGGCACCGTTGGCGGCAGGACTGGTCGATCACCTCGTGGCAGCCGGTCACAACGCTTTCGGCCCGTCCGCCAAGGCCGCCCAGATCGAAGCCTCCAAAGCATATTCCAAGAATGTGATGATGGCGGCAGGGGTCCCCACCGCCGCGAGCGAGACTTTCGCGGACGAGGCGAGAGCGCTCGACTACATCGCGTCGCATCCCGAACCACTTGTGGTCAAAGCCTCGGGTCTTGCAGCAGGCAAGGGGGCAGTGGTCTGCGCAACGCACGCTGACGCCACAACTGCCGCGCGCGAGATGCTTGGCGGGAAATTCGGAACCGCCGGAGACGAGATTCTGGTCGAAGAGTTCTTGGACGGAGAAGAACTCTCAGTGCTGGTGCTCACCGACGGTGAACGGATCATGCTGCTCCCTCCGTCACAGGACCACAAGCGGCTGGGCGAAGGGGACACCGGTCCAAACACGGGAGGCATGGGCGCGTATTCGCCCGTATCCATAGCGAGCCCGGAACTACTCACCCGGATCGTCGACGAGACGATTGCTCCTGTGCTGCGACAACTCAGCGACTGGGGAGCGCCGTACAAGGGCGTCCTATACGGCGGGATCATGATCGACGCCCTGGGTGAGCCGAAGATTCTGGAGTTCACCCAGCTGCACCCCTAAAGGGTGCTGAGATCTTCATTCCGGACGAGCTTCCGCCCGAGACGATTTTGTTTCATGCAGGGACGGCCAGGGACGAATCCGGCGTGCTCCGTACAGCTGGTGGCAGAGTCCTGTGCGCCACTGGTCTCGGATCGGACGTACTAGAGGCCGTCACGCGCAGTCGCGCGTTGGCAGAGTCAATAGAGTTCGACGGAAAGGTCTTCCGACGCGACATAGCCTGGCGTGAGGTCGCCCGTGCCGGAGCTGCCTGAGGTCGAGACCATCGTTCGAGACCTCAAGCCCCAACTCACCGGTAGACGTTTCAAGAACCCCCGTCTTCTCAAGTCAGATGTTCTTCGCAAGGTAAGTGCCAAGAGGCTGTTAGCTTCGGTCCGGGGCCAAGAAGTCGTCTCGGTATCGAGACGAGCGAAGCACGCTGTGTTTCTTTTGGAGAACAGTCTGAGGATGGTCATCCAACCCAGAATGACCGGCGTGCTGACAGTCTATAAGACCCGCCTGACGGCCGAACAGCGCCGTTACGCCGTCTTCTTGGCAGCCATCGGTGGCGGAACCACCTTCGTGTACCGTGACGTTCGCAGACTCGGAACCATCTGGTTGTTGAATGAGAAGCAATGGCTGTCCTATACTGCGGAAATCGGACCTGAGCCGCTGGATGAAGAATTCGACTTGGACGGATTCATCGAGCAAGTCAAGGGCAGCCGCCAGGCGATCAAGAAAGTCCTCATGGACCAAAAGAGGATTGCCGGCGTGGGGAATATCTACGCAAACGAGGCGCTGTATCGGGCTGGCGTGGACCCGTCGCGTGCCGCCAACCGGCTAGGTCGTGACGAGCTGAGCCGGATCTACGAAGAGGTACGGGCTACTCTGCGGGAAGCAATCTCAGCGAGCGGGACAACGTTCCGCGACTACAGGAGAGGGACCGGAGCTACAGGGTCCTTCCAAACACTGCTCCAGGTGTACGGCCGGGGAGGCCATCCGTGCGTTCAATGTGGCACTACCTTGACCACTACGCACGCGATCGACGGCCGTGCAACAACGTTCTGCTGGAGCTGTCAGGGTCACCCGCGCTGATGGCCATGCTTGCCCTACCACTCACCGACCTAGGCCGACTCCGCAGAAAAGTGGTCGCATTGTCCGAAAACCGCCCTGCCGTATACCGGATGCTCGACCCGGGTGGTCGGGTAATCTATGTGGGCAAGGCCAAGCGCCTTAGGAGCCGGCTGCTTTCCTATTTCCGGGGATCATACCCGGAGGATAAGGGGGCCCGCATTCTACACGCCGCCGCCGATGTCGCGTGGGATTATGCCCCCTCGGAGTTTGCAGCCGTTCTCGCAGAGTTGCGACACATCCGCCGGTTCAGACCTGTATTCAACGTGCGAATGAACCGCAACCGGCGCGTTGGCTTCATCAAGATCTCCGCAGGACCCGCCCCAAAGATCTACGTCGGCGGCTCGCCAGGCCCAGAAGGTACGAGGCACTATGGCCCGTTCACGGGTGTTTCCCAGTTGAGGGCAGGCGTGCGCGTTCTGAACGATCTATTAGGTTTGCGCGACTGCTCGATCAGGATGCCAATCGTCTTTCAAGAACAGGGCGATTTGTTTGGAGCTGACCTCCCCGCTGCCTGCCTCCGCCATGACCTAGGTCAATGCACGGCTCCCTGCGCTGGCTACGTGACCGCGAGTGGCTACAGTGAACGGCTTCAGACCGCAGTGTCCTTTCTCGAGGCGACGGCGATCGCCCCGCTGGACCGGGTGGTAGACGAAATGACATCGGCCAGCGATCGCAACGAGTTTGAGCTCGCCAGCCGGTGGCGCAACAAGTTCGATCACTTAGAACGTCTCCTCGCTGCGTCGGTCAGGGCCCGAAACACCATCGCAGCACTGAGCTTTGTCTACATCGATCCGGGTGTGTACGGTGACGATCGAGCCTACGTGATTCGCCGTGCGACCGTGAGAGCAGCCGCCCCGGCTCCACTGACCCCAATTGAGAAGGAGGCCTTCCGAGCTCTAGTTGCGGAGCATGCCGGCCCGGAGCCTGAAAGCGGCTGCATTCCCGCAGAGTCCATAGACGAGATGATCCTGCTGTTACAGTGGTTTCGCAGTCATCCTTCGGCCCTCAATCGAACTGTGCCACTCGAGGAGTGGTCGAGCGAGGCTCAGTGCCATTAGCCACCCTGCAGCTCTTCATTGGCCTAGTAGTCCTCTTCTTGGGAGGGCACTACCTCGTACAGGGGGCAACACGTGTAGCTCTCTTGGGGCGAGTCTCGACAGCCGTCGTGGGACTGACTGTTGTGGCTATGGGTACTAGTTTTCCAGAACTTGCGGTTAGTGTCGGAGCTGCCATCAAGGGGAGCACGGAACTAGCCTACGGAAATATCATCGGCTCGACCATCTTCAACATCGGGGCCATCCTCGGTGTTTCGGCCGTTTTGGCACCGATCGCAGTCAGTCGCCAGACAATCCGCCTAGAGTACCCTTTCATGTTCATTGTTGCGGCCACCGTGCTGCTTCTGTGTCGCGACGCGGTCATCGACCGATTGGAAGGAGCATTCTTGCTGTTCGCGCTCGTCCTGTTCACCGCCTATGTCGTTCACTTGGCGCAGCGCGAAGTCATTGAGGACGAGGCACTAGCCTTGGACCGCGAAGTCAAGCGAACTGCCAATCTCCAAGGGGGACTAGGCAGGGCGTGGGGAGTTAATCTGGCCCTCGTGTTGGTTGGGATAGTCACGCTCGTTCTAGGGGCCGATCAGGTCGTGCGCGGCGCCGTCGAGATAGCGGTGTTCTGGGGCGTCGACGAGCGGACGATCGGACTTACGGTAGTGGCCATCGGCACGAGCTTGCCCGAGTTCGCAACAAGTGTTGTCGCTGCCAAACAAGGGGAGCACGAGATTGCGCTCGCGAACGTCATTGGCTCCAATCTGTTCAATCTCTTGGGTGTGCTGGGGACTACGGCCCTGGTGCTTCCAGTCAGCATAACGAGACCCGCTGCCTCCGTGGACAACTGGGTCATGCTGGCGTTTTGCGGCGCCATGTTCCCGCTCATGTGGTTTGGCAAAAGGGTGGGGAAGCTCGACGGAGCCATCCTGCTAGTCGGCCTCGCTATCTATATGGTGTACCTGGTATCAACCAGAGGCGGGTAACGATACGAGTCGCGCCCGTGGAGGAATCCCCGGCTCGAGTTCCATGATCCCCACCGACGGATCCTGGCCAGTCCGAACGGCCCCTGCAACACCTGGAT
>JARRLJ010000032.1:0-9036 GCA_037387025.1 Gemmatimonadales bacterium | reverse complement strand
CTCGCTCAGCCAGTAGCAGCCTGCCCTCGATAACCTGACCCCACGTCAGTGTAGCCGCGGCAGCTCCTGAAACGGCCGCGGCTACTGCAACCAGTCGCACTCTCGGACTTGGAAAGACGGCCGTCAGCATCGCCGGCAGCCAAAGCACTATGTACCACTCCGGCCAGCCTGACGCCGGGCTCCAAACGACCAGGCCCAGAACGGCGCAGCCAGCAGCCCACGCCACGGCGATCCACGCTGTCACAGGTGGAGCCGTCGATCCTCCCCTGCCACGCACGAGAATAGCGCCCACAAGCACGAGTACCGCGCCCGTCACCGTCAGGGTCGTTTGCCATCCCAGCAACATTCCCAAGCCAATCTCGCTGGTTGGAGGGGTAATCCCGCTCGCCAGATACTCCATTGCCCACGGGAAGAGGAGACCGACCGTTCCTGCAACGGCCAAGCTGATCGGATGCCGCGGCACGCCGCGGCGAGCCACAGCGAAGACTATCAGCACCAGAATCGCCGCAGTGACGAGGAGGCCACCCGCCGACGCCGTGAGAGGTCCCAGCGAATCCAGGTAGTAGGTGGCAGACGAGAACACCTTGGCGACAGGTAGCCAGCTTCCAGCAGGCGTGAAGAGCAACAGGGTGGCGCCTACCACTAGGCCCAGCCATCGGGCGAACGCCGGTCCGCCAATCACAAGCAGCGTCAGCGTGCCAATCACAATCCACGTTGCCCTTCGCGCTCCCTGCGCCTCAATTTGCAGCTTGAACGTCCCTTGATCGGGGGGAATAGTAATGACGCTGAAAAGAGTATCACTCCTTGAACCCGCTTCCAGCGTGTAGTCGAACACGTATCTCTGCTCGGACACGCCGAGTGGAGGATGAAACTCGAGCAACGCGCCGGAGCTGCGTCGGAACTGTTCGGCCAGTGTCTCCTCGCGATCGGGCACCGCACTATCCGCCGCGAGCACGACTTGACCAATTCCCAGATACTGGCCCGCCTGGCGCCGGGCTTCCAGAACCACGTAGAATGGTGTGATGCGTGCGGATAGTTCGTTCCCCCATCGAGCGGGAGCGAGCCGGTGGCGACCGGCCCAGGCCAATGCCGTCCCGGATGTGTCCAACAGCACCACGCCCCGCTCGGGTCCGCCGGAGCCCATGGCCCGCTCGAGTAGGGGGAACGCCAACTCAGGGGAGGTGTTGATCGCACTTATGGCAGAGTCTGCTAGAGACCGAGCCATATCGGTCGCCACGTTGAGGGAGGCCTCCAGCTCCGCTTCTTCTATCAGCCGGTCTCGCAGATCCGGCCAGCGCGTTTCAATTGCGTGGGTTCGGATCGACGTGTCCGATACGCTGGCGGAGGCCACCAACGCAGCCAGCGCAACCACTGCATGCATCGCGCGCCGTCTCGCGAGAGCCACCACGAGGGAGAGTAGAGCGAGGGCCCCCGCCAAGACCGCCCACTGGAGTCCTGGTTCCAGCAGCCATCTGCCCACCGTCACACACTGCAACCCGACCACCACCTCCCAGCGAGCAACCCGGCCGAGCCAATGAAATCCACCGCCGACTCTCAACGTAAGCCTCTATATCTCAAGCGATTGACTCCCAAACGAGTGCAAGAGATCCTGATGCGGGACCCACGACTCATAGTGCCGGTCGGCACCACCGAGCAACATGGCCAGCATCTGCCGCTCGGCTGTGACACGGCCATCGTCGAGCGTCTGGCTGACGAGCTCTCGACTGAATTCCAGGTCCTCCGGGCTCCGACAATAGAATATGGGGTAAACGCCGCGACAAAAGTGTCCTACCCAGGAGCCGCCTCTCTCAGTCGCAAGACCCTCCACCGCATGATGAACGATCTCGTCGGGGCCTGGGAAGCTGGCGGTGTCGAAGAGTTCATTGTCATCACAGCGCATGGACAGGATCCGCATCAGGAGGCGTTGAGCACTCTACACGCGCGACACGCCAAGGTCCGCACGGTGGATATCTTCGCAATCCCTCTTGGAAGAGAATTCGGTGACTCACGGTTACCGGTACACGGAGGTGAGATGGACACTTCCTTGCTCATGTATGTGGACGCAGACCTGGTACATATCGAGCGAGCCACTGACTACACACCGTCACGCGGCTCAATCCGCCGCTATCTCAAGGGCCTGCCGAAGGCCATCCCGCATGACAGTCCCGGTTCTTTCGGTCACCCAAGTCTGGCATCCCCCGAAAAGGGAGAAAAGTTGTATCATTTCATTTATGAGCGGATCGCCACCCGAGTGTTCGGCCGGGACGGATCGGACGGCTAGCTCGTGAGGAGTGGAAATGCGACGCATGCGCGACGGCGCCACATCTCATCACGCCTGCTGGCAGCCGTGATCGGGATCCCTCTCGTCACGGACCCCGTTTCAATCCAGGGCCGCATACTGGACCGAGCCGTCTTCATAATCAGACGCGGCTCGGAGGTCGTGGGGCGCGAGGAGTTCGTGATCAGGGAGGGGCGAGCATCCGGCCAACGAGACGGCTTTACTATCTCGGCCAGGGCTTACCATCCCGACGATCGATCAACTCCCATCATGGTGTCGACGATACAATGCGGACCCGATTCTCAGCCTACGGCAGCACGGCTCGACCTGGACACAGAAGACCGTGCCAGTGTGTTCGTATCGATAGGCTCGCGGCGCATAACGGTCCGTGAAGTCACTCCCAACGGAGAGTCAGCTAGGCAGTTCCCCGCAGTAGATCGTACCCTGCTCTTGGACGAGTTCCTGATCTCGCCCTATGCCCTACTCCCGTCAAGAAGTGAGGGATCACTCACAACCTTCACTCCCCGTTCGGGGACAAAGGAAGTTGTTGATTTGGTCGACTTCGGCAGGGAGGTCACAACTGTCCGGAACGCATCTATCTCACTGCGACACTTGACGCTAGGAACTGGCAGCGGTGCTACACACCTGTGGTACGATGAACTCGGCCGACTAGTGAAGGTCTCAATGGGGTCACTGCGATTGACGGCCACGCGGTCTTTCGAACGCTAGCAACCGGCATTTAGCCAGCACCCATAGGCGGGTTCCAGGCCCTGGACATGCGCCGCAGCGCACCTATAATCCCCAACTCCAAATCTGATGTCTCGGGTTGAAACCTCCCGCCAGGAGAGGCCGTAGGTCTGAGTGGACTGCAACCATCGTCAACAAAACAGAAGGCATAGTCATGAAACGCTGCGCAATGGTCCTAGTCGTTTGGGCGGCGGCGCTGGGTGTCCCTTGCCCCTCGCTGGCACAGGACCCGCCTCCGACCGTCCCGCAGAGCCTGTCGCTCCGTGATGCCGTGGACCTCGCTACCCAGTATAATCCTGGTTACCGCCAGACCCAGAACAACCACGGACCGGCCGTGTGGGGAGTACGTAACGCTTACGCCTCGTTTCTTCCTACGTTCGGCCTATCTGGGAGGGCGTCCTACTCAGGTCCGGGTACGCAGACCTTCCTGACCACTGCGTTTGAGCAGCCATCCGCAACGATCGGATCCGGTTACTCAATGGGCTTCAACCTCACGCTCAACGGCCGGACATTCCTGCAACCCAGTCTGTCTCGGGCGGAACTCAAGGCGGCCGACGCCTCGATCGAGGGCGCTGAGATCAACCTCGAGTCGACCATCAGAGGACAATATCTGGCTGTCCTCGAAGCACAGGCGCAGGTGGACCTGGCCGAGCTCGAAGTGACACGTAACGAAGAGTTTCTGCGGTTGGCGCAGGCGCGCTACGACGTGGGTCAGAACACCATTCTGGACGTCCGTCAGGCAGAGGTGTCGCTTGGCACCGCACAGGTTAATCGCCTTCGGTATCGCCAGGCGGTGATCGTCGAGACGCTGCGTTTGTTCCAGCAGATGGGTGTGCCGGCACCAGACGATCCGTCTGTCGTGGTGCTAACCGACACGTTCCCGATCACTGAGCCAGTCTGGGAACTGGAGGCCCTGATGGGGGACGCCGAGGCCACGAACCCCGATCTTCTATCGCTCCGAGCGCGCGAATCGTCTGCCAAAGCCAATGAGAGGGCGGTAAAATCCGATTGGCTGCCATCCCTGTCGTTCTCGGCGGGATGGTCCGGATTCACTCAGCAGTTCACCAACCCGGACCCGTTCATCAACAACAGCGTCCTCGGTGCGCAGGAGCAGGCTGCCAACAACCTGGCCGCTTGCCAGTTCCAAAATGACATTATAGCGGGGCTGGCAACTCCGACGGTGAACCCGCTCAACTGCTCGGGATTCACGTTTACGACTGAGGACGAAACGGAGTTGCGTCAGGCGCTCAGGCAGCAAAACGACGTGTTCCCATTTGATTTCACGAGCCAGCCGTTCGGCGCAAGCATGTCGGTGTCGCTACCGATCTTCACGCAGTTCAGCCGACCCCTGCGCAACGCCCAAGCGTCGGCCCAGGCCGATGATGCCAAGGAGGCCGTGCGCGAGTGGGAGCTACTTGTGCGGACCGAGGTAACGCAGGCGTTCTACGGTATGCTCGCTGCGTACGAGGGAATCGGCATTCAAGAACAAAGCAGGACTGCTGCCAGTGAAGGCCTCATCCTGGCAACGGAACGATACCGGGTCGGCTCGGGGACGTTCTTTGAGCTTCTCGATGCACAACTCGCCGCTCAGACGGCAGAGCGCGACTACATAAACGCGGTGTACGCTTATCACCGGTCCATAGCTACGCTAGAGGCCGCTGTCGGACGACCGCTTCGCTAATGGGGATAGGAAGACGACAATGACAGGGAAAAAGAAACTGCTCATAGGTGGCGCGGGTGTGGTGCTTGTCGTCGCCTTGATCGGTCTGAACGCATCGCGGTCCGAGAGTGCAACATCGGTTCGTATCGAAGCGGTGGAGCGACGATCGCTGGTGGCCACCGTCACAGCGAGCGGCCAGATACAACCTACTCGTCAGGTCGACATCAGTGCGGACATAACAGGTCGGATAATCGAGTTGCCGGTCGAAGAGGGTGACTGGGTCGAGGAAGGAAACTTGCTGATACGTATTGACCCGTCGCAATACGAAGCGGGTGTTGCTCGGTCGCGTGCCGCGCTGTCCTCAGCGAGGGCGTCAGCGCTCCAGGCGGAGGCCAACCGGAACCAATCCCTGCGCGCACTGGACCGCGCGATGGAGTTGAGCGGAAGAGACTCAACTCTCGTCTCACCGGAGCAATTGGAACAGGCACAGACCAACTACGACGTGGCTGAAGCGGTCTACACATCCTCGCAGCACCAGGTGGAGCAGGCTGACGCGGCGCTGCAGGAAGCGCTTGAACAATTGGCGAAAACGGTCCTGCGGGCTCCGATGACGGGGCAGGTCACTCGGTTAGTGGTTGAGAAAGGCGAGGTGGCCGTCCCCGGTACCTTCTCGCGGGAGACCGGTCTCCTCATGACCGTGAGCGACCTATCCGAAATCCAGGTGAACGTTCGCGTGGACGAGACGGACGTGGTTCGGCTGCACCTCGGGGACTCGACCGAGGTTGAGATCGACGCTTATGCAGACCAGCCATTCTCGGGTCGCGTGACGCGCATCGCCCAGAGCGCAGTTCGGGTAGCCGCCGCAGGTGGAACCGGGGATCAGGCGGTAGACTACGATGTGGAGATCACGTTGGACGACCCGCCAGCCGACATTCGGCCGGACCTATCGGCAACTGCAAAGATCGTGACGGCCACCCGAGACAGTGCCCTGAGCATTCCCATCATCGCGCTCACGGTTCGGGAACACAAACCGATCTCGACTGAGAACGCGCCTGCAGATACGACTGAGGTAGAAACGGAAGGCGTGTTTGTCGTAAAGGAGGGTACCGCTCAGTTCCAACCGGTAACGGTCGGAATAGCCGGCGAGGAACACTTCGAGGTGCTTGAAGGCTTGGCCCTAGGGGACACCATTGTTGCCGGTCCCTATCAGACCATCCGAGACTTGCGTGACAGCAGCAGGGTACGAGGCACAGTGGAATCCTCCGGTACAGAAGGAGGTGGCTCTTGAGGGAGCTGATCCGCGTTCACGGCCTCACGCGCCAGTACGAAATGGACGCAGAGACGGTGTACGCCTTGCGCGGCGTCGATCTGACGATTCGAGAAAACGAGTACGTGGCCATAATGGGCCCGTCGGGTTCAGGTAAGTCCACCCTGATGAATCTGATAGGGTGCCTCGACACTCCGACTGCCGGTGATTATTGGCTCAACGGGGTGGAGGTATCCAAGATGAAAGACGATTCGCTTGCCAAGGTACGAAATCGTGAGATCGGATTCGTCTTTCAGACGTTCAACTTGTTGCCTCGCGCCACTGCCCTGCACAACGTCGAGCTGCCTCTCATTTATGCCGGTGTGAGTGCGCGCATCAGACGTGAACGCTCAGCTAGCGCGTTGGCGCGCGTCGGTCTCGCAGATCGCATGGAACATAGACCAAGCGAGTTGTCGGGAGGACAGCGGCAGCGTGTAGCCGTAGCTAGGGCCCTGGTCAACGAGCCCAGCATACTCTTGGCAGACGAGCCAACTGGTAACCTCGATTCAGCAACCAGCGCCGATCTGATGGCGGTGTTCGCGACACTTCACGGACAAGGCCAGACCATCGTAATGGTAACGCACGAGCACGACATTGCAGAGCACGCACAGCGGCTGGTAACACTGCGCGATGGAACCATCCACAGCGATTCCTTGAAAGAAGCCGCCTAGACCAGTCCATGCCATTTCGCGAAGCCATCCGCCTCGCCCTCCAGGTCATCTGGGCTCACAAGATGAAGAGTTTCTTCTCGGTCATTGGTGTCTTCATCGGTGTGATGTTCTTGATCGCCGTGGTTACGGTCGTCGAAGGCATGAATCGATACATGACGGATCAGGTTGCTGGCAATTTTCTCGGCGTCAACACATTCCAGCTGCGTCGTTACCCCGATTTCAATGTCGGTAACATATCGCGGGAGACGTGGCGTGAGTGGGTGCGACGCCCTCGCATCGAGTACGACGACGCACTCGCGGCTGCGGCGGCTATCACTGTTCCGGCGATCACTGCTTGGGAGTCTGTCAGTAGTGCCGAGGTGGCATATCGTGACAAATCGGCACGCATTCGTGTAATCGGTGCTACCGAAGACTATTTCGAGTTGAGAGATTGGAAGATCGAGGAGGGGCGGGCGTTCAGCACTCAGGAAGCGAGGAACGGAATCCCGGTGGTGGTGATCGGCAGCGTCGTGGCTGAGGGCCTGTTCGAAGATCTCGATCCACTGGGCCGCGAGATAACTATCCGAGGGCTGCCCTATAGAGTGATTGGTGTGGTGGAAAGCCAGGGAAAAGTATTCGGCTTTTCCTTGGACGAGTTCGCGGTCGCACCGGCATTGTCGCCGGTGAAGAGGTTCGTCAACCCGCCGCGTGTGGTAGACATCCTCCTGGTAAAGACTCAATCCATGGATGACATGGAAACGGCAATGGCGGATGTGGAAGCTGTCATGCGCAGCCGTCGGGGATTGAGACCGGCTGAGGAGGACAATTTTGCGCTCGAGTCGGCAGCCGGGGTGTTGGACTTCTGGGGACAGATCAACCGAATCCTGATGACCGTCTTGCCCATGTTGGTTGGCATCTCGCTCGTAGTTGGAGCACTTGTCATCATGAATATCATGCTCATGGCAGTATCAGAGCGGACGCGCGAAATAGGGATTCGCAAGTCGCTCGGGGCAAGGCGGCGCGACATACTACGCCAGTTCCTCGTCGAGGCGGCAACGCTGGCCACACTCGGGGCAGCTATCGGCGTCGGAGCTGGACTTGGGCTCGCTTTCTTGGTGCGAGCAACGACGTTCATGCCGGCCACTGTTGCTCCGGTGTGGATCGGCGTTGCGGTTGCACTCGGTGCAGGCGTTGGAATCATTGCCGGCCTCTATCCAGCGGCAAGGGCTGCTAGACTCGATCCCGTCGAAGCCATGCGGCAAGAGTAGATCATGACACAACTGTTCGAAGGAGTGGGAGTTGCAATCGGATCGCTGAAGGCGAACAAGGGGCGGGCCGCTCTTACGATCCTAGGCATCGCAATCGGGGTAATGGTTGTCGTGTTGATCGGCTCGGTCATCACGGGCATAAACAGCGGTGTCGAAGATATCTTCAACCAACTCGGTCCCCGCACGTTCTTCGTGCAGCGCTCTCCGCAGACAGGTGTCGTTTTCGACGACAATGACTGGTTTCGCTCACCGCCTCTCACGGTGCAGGAGGCTAACCGAATACGTGAGCTCCCATCGATAACGCTCGTTGTCGTGGAGGAGGGTACCAGCAGGGAAGTGGAGTTCGAGAGTGAGACACTTAGTACAGTTGCCGTGCGAGGTCGGAGCGCTGGCTGGCCCGTAGTCTCGGGCGGTGACATCTACCCGGGCCGTTCCTACACAGAACTCGAATCTGCCGCCAGCACCCGAGTCGCAGTGATCAACCGTAAGCTAGCCGACGAGCTTTTCGGATTGAGGGATCCGCTCAGGCACAGGATCAAGATAGGCGGCGTCCCGTTCCGCGTGATCGGCGTGTACCAACCACCGCCCGACATCTTCGGGCAAGGGAATCAACCCCTAGCGATAATTCCACAGGGTGCGTTCAACAAGTACGTGCGCACGTGGCGTGCCGATCTCTTCTTCTATGTTTCGCCTGCGGAAGGAGTATCGGTCCACGAGGCTACAGAAGACGTAACTGTAGCACTCAGGTCCTTCAGGGGGCTCGGGCCGCGTGACGAAAACAACTTCGGAATCGTCACACAGGACAAGGCTCTCGAGAACTGGGATCAAATCACCGGTGTGATATTTCTGGTCATGCTGGTTCTGTCCAGCGTCGGGCTGATGGTGGGTGGTGTCGGTGTAGTCGCCATCATGATGATTTCGGTAACTGAACGCACCAGAGAGATCGGTGTACGCAAGGCGATCGGTGCCCGGCGTCGCGAGATCCTGTGGCAGTTCCTGGTGGAGGCGGCAACATTGACCTTGATAGGTGGGGCCATCGGACTCGCTGTAGGTGGATCGATCAGTTTTTTGGTGGAAACTCTGTCGCCACTTCCGGCAAGTGTCCCGCTCTGGTCGGTCGTTGCGGC
>JARRLJ010000031.1:0-12536 GCA_037387025.1 Gemmatimonadales bacterium | reverse complement strand
ACTCGGGTGGCAACACCATTTACGAGGCGGACGTAGATGCCCGTTCGGCCACAGTCAGGTTGCACCATGGACCGCAGCATCGTAGTGCAGTGATACTGCCCGTGAACCGCGACTGAGGATATGGAGAGGAAAGGAACAATACGTGAACGATCAACCTTCAACAGGCAAGACCGGACGCTGGCTCAATGTTGCGCTCTGGGTGTTGGCCGTCCTGCTAATGATGACCTCGGCCGTCTACCAGCGCCTCACTGGTCCGACATATCGCTTGCGCGGTCAGTTCGCCGTTGCCGCAGAAACCTATCGGTACAGATTGATTCGAAGCGCCTACTCCACCGCTGACACCATGGTCTCGATTCCGATGCCTCGAGATCCGGTCACTGGGAGTCTGAGCTACAGAAGGTATCCTACGAATGACGAGTTCGTATCGATACCGCTGGAGGCTCATGCGGAGGATGATGAAACTCGGCTGGGCGCGAGACTACCAGCCCAGCCCCCAGCCGGCAAGCACGAGTACTACATGACATTGGAGAGTCCCGACGGAGGAACGGTGAGAATCCCCGACTCGCCGGAGGGGACGGTGATCATGCGCTTCAAGGGCCCAACCCCGATCTTCATACTACTGCCACACGTGCTGATGATGTTCTTCGCCGTCTTGATCGGGATGCGAGCCGGTCTAGGGGCGCTGTTCGCTCCATCATCGATGCGCAAGTTGGCGTGGACGACATTGGTGTTGGTCACGGTCGGCGGTCTGATGTTGGGGCCCATGGTCCAGAAGACTGCATTCGGAGAGTATTGGACTGGCTTCCCATTCGGTTTCGATTTGACCGATAACAAGACTCTGATCATGTGGTTGGTCTGGCTACTTGCCGTGGTAGTACTGGGAAAGCTGAAGGATCGACAACTGGTCGGGAGGATGACCGTGATTGGAGCGACCGTAGTGATGGTGGTTGTCTACCTGATACCGCATAGCCTGCGGGGCAGCCAACTGGACTATTCGCAGCTCGATGAGGGCGTACCGGCATCAGAAGCTGTAGAGACGGGTCGGTGATAATGCAGCCAGGGCAGTTCTGGACACGCCCCTGGGTTGGGTGAACCTTTCGTCGTGGTGTTAGATCGTCTGTCACTGGAGCAGCAGCATCAGTCGGGACAAAGGAGCGTAATCGTATGACCACTAGAAGGGATTTCTTCAAGCTGGCAGCCGGCGCGGCGGGGACCACGGCGTTGGGAACGACTGCAGCCTGCACCGGCCAGGGATCGGACTTGCCCGACCCAATAGCGAGACTCGAGCCGTACCCCGGTGAGTTTACTCCGATTTCTGATGATGAGCGCAGCGCGCGCATCGAGAACGCACGCCGTCTAATGGCGGAAAACGACATTGACGCGATCTTCCTGGATGCCGGCACGAGCATGTTCTACTACACGGGCGTGAGGTGGGGTCAGAGCGAGCGGATGTTCGGTATCGTCATCCCTGCCCGTGGAGAGATCGCCATAGTGACGCCTGCGTTCGAGGAGGAACGAGCCCGTGAACTCATCCGTTTCGGCGACGACGTGCGGCCGTGGCAAGAGCATGAGAGCCCTCATGCGTTGGTGGGGCAGATTCTCAGAGACAGAGGTGTCGCCACGGGAACCATAGGTATGGAAGAGCGTGTCAGGTTCTTTCTCTTCGACGGCATTCGCAAAGAGGCTCCCAGGGCGAGGTATGTGAGTGCAGATCCCGTGACCGTTGGGTGTCGGGTCATAAAGTCGCCGGCTGAGTTGGCCCTGATGCAACGCGCGAACGACATAACAATTGAGGCCTACAGAGCGGCTGTGGCGACCGTATATGAGGGGATGCCGCGAGAAGAGTTCACGTCAAACTGCAGTGCGGCGTTCACTGCGTTGGGCGTATCGGGTGGTGCCAGCGCGCAGTTCGGGCAGGCTTCGGCATTCCCACACGGCAGCAGCAAGCCCCAGGCCTTGGCCGAGGGTGACATCGTATTGATGGACGGCGGCTGCAGTGTGGACGGCTACCGTTCAGACATCAGCAGGACGTTCGTGCTCGGCGAGCCCTCTCAGCGTCAGCGGGACGTCTGGGCGCTGGAACATGAGGCGCAGGATGCCGCCCTCGCCGCTGCCGGGCCAGGCGTGCCCTGTGAGGTGGTGGACGCGGCAGCTCGAAAAGTGATAGTGGACGGCGGGTTCGGTCCTGACTACGACTACTTCACGCACAGGGTTGGACATGGCATCGGGTTGGACGGTCACGAGTGGACGTATTTGGTGCGCGGTAACAAGACACCGCTCCAACCGGGCATGTGCTTCAGCAACGAACCGGGTATCTACATCTACGGTGAGTTCGGAGTACGTCTCGAAGATGACATGTACATAACCGAGGATGGTGCCAAGTTGTTCACGCAGCAAAGTCCGTCGATAGATCAGCCCTTTGCATAGTTCGCGAGACGACTAGATCGATTTGGTGTTGTTGAGATGCAAAGTCCTTCGTGAATCGACATCTAGAGGAGATACGACGATGAGATCCCTCCGCTCTTGCGTCGCGCCAATAGCTGCTGCAATGGTGGCGGTGGCAGTACTCCCACTCGACTCATCCGCACAAACTGAAGCCGCGGCCCTGGAAGCGCTCGAGTGGCGCAATATCGGCCCTGCCAATATGGGAGGTCGCGTGAGCGCCATCCTGGGAGTGCCGGGCGACCCGCGAACCTGGTGGGTTGGTGGCGCCGACGGCGGGTTGTGGATGACCCGCAACGGCGGGACCAGGTTCAAGGGCCAATGGCAGGATGCAGAAGCCTATTCGGTCGGCTCTGTGGCGCTTGCCCCGTCGGATCACAACGTGTTGTACGTGGGATCCGGTGAAGGTGACCCACGCAACTCGGTGAGCTACGGACTCGGTGTGTGGAAGTCCACAGACATGGGAAACACGTGGCAGCACGTCGGCCTCGAGGAGACCGAGCGCATCAAGCGCATACGAGTGCACACTAGCGACCCCAACGTTGCCTACGTGTGCGCGTTGGGGCACGAGTGGGGGCCCAACGAACAGCGGGGAGTCTTCCGAACCGAGGATGGCGGCGCCACGTGGGAAAAGGTGCTTTACATCGATGAAGACACCGGATGCTCCGAATTGGACATCCAATGGTCCAATCCCCGCATTCTGTACGCCGGCATGTGGACGTTCCGGCGTCGACCCTGGCGGTTTGACGGAGGCGGGAGGGAGACCGCCGTTTACAAGTCGATCGATGGGGGGGATACCTGGCAGAAGCTCGACGTCGTGGATGAGCCGATGGCCCGGATCGGCTTGGCCATAGCTCAGAGCAGTCCGAACACGGTCTACGTCGTAACGGAGACGCCAACCAAGGGCACCTTGTTCCGCTCCGATGACGCCGGCGCCACGTGGCGCATGGTGAGCGACAACCGCAGCATCAATTTCCGGCCGTTCTATTACAGCGAGATCCACGTCGCTCCCAGCAATCCGGAGGTCGTCTGGTCGCTGTCCGGCGGTCTCTATAAGTCGACAGATGGTGGCCGCAATTTCGAGTCGGTAGGGAGGGGCGTGCACGGCGACCACCAGTCGCTGTGGATCGACCCGGAGAATTCGGATCACGTGCTGTCCGGTTCAGATGGCGGGTATCAAGTGACCTTCGACGGCGGTGCTAACTGGGATATCGTCAACAACGTGACGTTGTCGCAGTATTACCAGATCTTCGTTGATGACCGTGATCCCTACTACGTCTGTGGAGGCCTGCAGGACAATGGCAACTGGTGTGGGCCCAGCCGCACGGCGAGCGATGGCATCCGGAAGGATGACTGGTATACCGTTTCTGGTGGGGACGGTTTCTACACGGTACCGGTGCCGGGAAGTCCACACTTGGTCTACTCCAACGCGCAGGGCGGTTACCTACGCATCACGAATACCCAGACAGGTGTGACACAATCCATCGAGCCCTATCCGCGCATGCATGGATCTCAAGGGCAGGGCATGTACCGAGCGAAGTACCGGTTCAATTGGGACGCTCCCATTCATGTCTCACCGAACGATGCGGGCACTGTGTATTGGGGCGGTAACGTCTTGTTCAAGAGCACGGATTACGGGCACAGCTGGGAGGTCATAAGTCCGGATCTCACAACGAACGATCCGCAGAAGCAGCTCGATTCTGGCGGTGAGGTCTATCTCGACAACACAGCGGCGGAGTTTCACTGCACCATCCTCACAATTGCCGAGTCACGTCAGGAGCCAGGTGTAATCTGGGTGGGAACTGACGACGGCAACGTTCAGGTGACGCGTGACGGTGGCGCTACCTGGACGCTGCTCAACGATAACCTGCCGGGCTTCCCGGATGAGGCTTGGGTGTCCAAGATCGATGCATCGCATCATGTGCCCGGGCGCGCGTACATCAATGTCGATCAACACCGGCTCGACGACTTCACACCTCACGTGTGGCGCTGTGACGGATACGGCGAGAGCTGTGAGAACTTGAGTGACGGTCTGCCAGACGATGATTACACGAAGGTCATTCGTGAAGACCCAACCAACCCCGACCTGCTATACGTCGGAATGGACCGCGGCATCTACTTCTCCTGGAATGGTGGTGACAGCTGGGTCGACATGCGCTTGAACCTGCCCCGGGTTTCAGTACGCGACATCAAGGTGCAGACCGCATACAACGACCTGGTCATTGGGACTCACGGTAGGGGAGCCTGGATTCTTGACGACGTGACCCCAGTACAGCAGCTCGCGGAGGCCATGCAGCATGAGTTGTACGCATTCTCCACACGCCGTGCCACGCACTGGCAGGAGTGGGACTCGGACGCGTCGGCGGGCCAGCGTACCTACATGGCTGAGAATCCGCCGAGCGGAGCATTGATTCGCTTCTACGTGGCCAACGAGACCGATGATAGCGTCACTGTGCGCATCACTGATGCGAGCGGTGATCTGGTGAACGAGATCCCGGTGCGGGAGGTCAGCGCGGGGGTCAATCAAGTAGTCTGGAACCTGAGTCATAGAGGAGCTACACCACGACAAGGTGACCAGGGAGGTGGGGGCTTCGGTGGGAGGTTCGGTGGTGCTGGAGCGCCGGCTGTTCCCGGAACATACACGGCGACCGTGGTCGTCGGTGATCTGGAAGGAAGTACCACGTTCGAGGTGCGTGGCGATCCGCGCATTGATATGGAGATGGCCGACTACCACGCATGGCACGATGCGGCACAGGCTCTGGTCGATCTGTTATCTCAGAGCAATCAGATGTTGGATCAGGTGACCAACATTCAGTCTCAGCTAGGTAGTCTCAAGGAGAACGTGGGTGAGGCAGACGTCGAAGATCTCGCTGCCGTGTTGGCGCAAATCGACACGGCGGACACGCAACTGGGAGAACTCGATAACAAACTGACCCGCCCACCACCGCGCATGAGCTATAGGCAATACCCCCGTCTCGCAGATGAGCTCGGCAGGCTGCTAGGGAGTATCGCGGGCGTGCAGGCTATCCCGACAGCGGGCCAGATGACGGTGGTGTCTGAGCTCGAGGTTGAGGTGGGTGCTAGGCAGCAGGAACTCCAGGGCATCATCAACGGCGTGATCCGGGAGCTGAACCAGATGCTTGGCAACCTACCGGCTGTAGTTGTGCCAAGTACGGAGATGATACCCTGATTGCCGTCGGCTTGTGTTCGGCGGTACGGAACGCGATTCTGTTGCAGTAGCGCCGGACAGTATTTGAGACAAGAATTGACAGGTATGGGTGTTGCGTAACCTCAAAGTGGAGCTCGATAGACAATGCCTAATGACATTAACCGTCGAGAGTTCGTTCTGGCGGCGGCAGCACCGGTCTCAGCCATAGCATTGTGGAAGATGGGGCCGCTGTTCTCGCGGAACACTTTCCTTCAGACCCAGCCGTTGTTCGAGATCTCACTCGCCGAATGGTCATTGCACCTGACACTATTCGCGGGAGAGTTGGACAACCTCGATTTCCCTGCCACTGCCAAGCAGGACTTCGGAATAGATGGAGTGGAGTACGTCAACCAGTTCTTTAAAGACAAGGCTGAAGATCAGAGTTACCTGAGCGAGCTAAAGCGAAGAGCGGATGACAACGGAGTCCAGAACGTGCTGATCATGTGTGACGGTGAGGGTAACCTGGGGGATCCCGACGGCATGGGCCGCACTCAGGCAGTTGAGAACCACTATCGCTGGGTCGAAGCTGCCAAGTACCTAGGCTGTCACTCCATACGCGTGAACGCACGGTCCCAGGGGTCTCCCGAAGAACAGCGCGAACTCGCTGTAGATGGATTGCGGCGACTGACGGAGTTCGCCGCCGAACGAGAAATCAATGTGATTGTGGAGAACCACGGCGGGATCTCTTCCAATGGTGAGTGGCTGGCCAGCGTGATGAAAGCCGTCGATCACCCACGCTGTGGTACGTTGCCGGATTTCGGCAACTTCCGTATCTCGGAAGGGGAGATGTACGACCGCTACAAGGGTGTTGCCGAACTCATGCCCTTTGCCAAGGGAGTCAGCGCCAAGTCCAACGAGTTCGACGAGAACGGCAACGAAGTCAACACAGATTATGTACGGATGATGCGGATAGTGCTGGATGCGGGGTATCACGGGCGTGTGGGGATAGAATATGAGGGCCGCGAACTCAGCGAACCAGACGGAATCCGCGCCACCAAGCGGCTGCTGGAGAAGGTCCGTTCACAGCTCGAGGAGGAGTACTGAGGGCAGGATACGCTGCTGGACATCGTGCTTCGCGGCTTGGTATATTGGCTGGACCCCCATCACAGGTCCTGAAGCCTGATTAGAGATGCCAGAAGCATCTAGCATCGCGCGCAAGTTGTCTGCCCTCGTGGACATGGGCTTCGAGCGCGTGGACGTGTCGCCGGTCACAACTGAATCGGTCCGCATAGACCGGAGGACTCACAAGGTCATTTGCAGTAGGCCGGCTATGGGGACGCTGGTGTCGGTAACGGCGCTGGGCCGGTCGAGTGACAGAATCCAAGAAGCTATAGGCCGGGCGTTCGACGAGATGGATCGGCTCATTGGGATATTCAGCCGATTCGACGGCTCCTCAGCAGTAACGCATCTCAACGATGCAGGTCGGATCGAGGGTCCCCCACCGGAGTTCACCAACGTCATCTCGAGTTCATTGAAGTACAATCGCTTGAGCGGTGGTGCCTTCGATATCTCGGTTGAACCGGTCGTCGAGTTGTTTCGGAAGAGCCTAGACCAGGAGGCGCCCCGCAAGCCGAGCGAAGCGGAAGTGAGGGAGGCTCTAGAGCTGGTCGATCCCGAGGGCATCAGACTGTCACGCGGTAGGGTCCATCTGAACAAGGAGGGCATGGGGATCACTTTGGATGGTATTGCCAAGGGATATGTAGTAGACGCGATCGCAGGTGTTCTAGAGAAGTCCAAGGTGAAGAACTATCTGATCAACGCCGGTGGAGACATCAGGACGGCTGGTACGAAAGAGAACAGGCAGCCTTGGACGGTCGCGGTTCAGGACCCGGATAAACAAGGTCGTTTCCCAGACGCGATATCCCTCAACTACGGAGCGGTCGCCACGTCCGGCAGTTACGAGGTCTACTTCGACCGCGACAGGCTGTTCCACCACATCGTGAACTCAAATTCCGGCAGATCGCCCATCAGCAGTACGAGTGTCTCCGTGGTAGCACCATCGGCGATGGCCGCTGACGCGCTAGCGACCAGTGTTTTCGTGATGGACTCTCACAGAGGAGTGGAGTTCGTCAACTCGCTGCCGGGATGTGAGTGCCTCATCATAGATCAAAAGGGATCACACTTGAAGTCAATAGGCTGGAGGAGTGCAACAAACACAAACGCTGTCAACGCGGAGTAATTGATGCAACAATCAGGGAAGTCGGATATCGCTTTCGCGCAGGGTTTTTCCGGATTGCAGACGTGGGTTCTGGTAATCCTGCGAATTCTCGTGGGCTGGCACTTCTTTTACGAGGGCCTGGCCAAGCTAATGAACGAGTATTGGACATCGGCGGGATATCTCGGGGCCTCACAATGGTGGTTCAGCGGCTTCTTTGTGGGTCTCGCGTCCAACTCGACGACGCTGGCGATCGTGGACGTCATCAATTCGTGGGGGCTCCTGCTCATAGGCTTGGGGTTGATGCTTGGACTGTTCACGCGCTCGGTCACGATTGCAGCAATAGTGCTGCTGTTTCTCTACTACATCGCTGCTCCCCCGTTCCCCGGTTATTCGTATTCCATACCCATGGAGGGCAGCTACCTGATCGTGAACAAAGTGTTGCTTGAACTGTGTGCAGCCTTTGTTCTGCTCGCGTTCCCAACGGGCAAAGCCTATGGTCTAGACGGGTTGGTACCCTGGAACAAGACACGGGCCCTGAAACAAGCCAACGCTTGAGGAGTGAGAAGAGATGAACGACGAAACCAACAACCCAGGCACGGCGAATCCGAACCCTAGCGATGCTGCCTCGAGCGCTGGAGGATCCGGTGCGGGGTGGGATACCGTAACACGCAGAGGCCTGCTCAAGGCTCTTGTCTCGATCCCGTTCTTCGGGGCGTTCTTCCTCGCCTACTTCAAGAAGAAGGCGGTAGACGACATGAAGAAACAGGCGATCCTGGCGGAGCTAGGCGTGAGCGAGTCGGCTCCGGCGGTGATACCTGAAATGGTGTCGCGACCGCCGAGTGAGCGGATCAGATTGGGCCTGATAGGAAACGGATGGGAAGGCAGATCGCTCATCAGGTATGCCGGCTTTGCGCATCCGGACTGGATCGAAGAGTCACGGCAGGCGGCGCGAGAGAACCCGGGTAACAGGCAGTTCGAAACCTTCATGAACCAGGATGACCTGAATGTCGCTCTAACTGGCGTATGCGACGTGTTCGATAAAAGGGCGGAAGCCGCGATTGCGGCGTCTGCAGTAGAACTGCGTCCCGGGGGCGCCAGCCAAAATCCGCCGGCCAAGAGGTTCTTACGGTACACGGACATGTATGAGAGCGGCGAGATCGATGCCGTCATCATCGCAGCTCCGGATCACTGGCACCGGCAGATGACGGTCGACGCCGCCAACGCGGGGATTCATGTCTACTGCGAGAAATGCATGTCGCGTACCGAAGAGGATGCGAATGCGATGTACAACGCGGTGAAAGAGACTGGCATCGTATTCCAATTGGGTCACCAGAATCGGCAGTCCGAGGCGCACATGAAAGCGCAGGAGATCATGTCCACAGACAATCGATTTCGATCAGTTCCAGGGACCGGCGCCAAACGAAGTCCCATTCAGCCTCGAGCGCTTCTTCCGTTGGCGCTGCTGGTATGATTACGGGACCGGACTCGCAGGCGACCTGATGTCTCACGAGTATGACGCCGTCAATCAGATTCTCAAAGTCGGCATTCCGCACTCGGCTGTGGCTTCAGGAGGCATCTACTACTACAAAGACGGGCGCGACGTGCCCGATGTCTTCCAGGCGGTGTGTGAATACCCCGACCGAGATCTGACGATGGTTTACAGCGCAACCCTGGCAAACAGCAATAACCGTGGACTCAAGTTCATGGGCCACGACGCTCAGATGGAAGTCGGCGGGAGCCTGACGGTCAGGGCTGATGGCTCGTCGACTCGTTACGAGGAGAAGATCGGACAAGGGATCATCGACCCGTCGCGGCCGATGTTCACTTACCAGCCGGGATTCAAGGGCATCGATGCGGTCACATCCGCAACCGAGGAGTACTTTGTCAGCAGAGGCTTGGCCTTCACGTTCCGCGGTGGCAGGCCCGTGTCGGCCTATCATCTCCATATCGGAGAGTGGCTGGACGTCATCCGGAATGGTGGCGAGACGAGCTGCAACATCGATCGCGGGTTCGAGGAGGCGATCACCTGTCATATGGCGACCAGATCCTATCAGGAAGGCCGTAAGGTTACATGGGATGCGGAAAACAGGAGGATTGTATAGTCCGGCAGTAACGATCCTCGCTTCCATGTGCGCTAGTGCTGCTGTGTGCGGTGCCGTTCCGGTTGCTCTACCGGGACGACACCGCACCAGAGTCCATTGGGACCGGAGCAGCGCGGTAGCGCATTCTCTCCAGAAAGGCAACGAGATCAATGACACATAAGAGACTCGGCGTCGGATTCATTGGCGGTGGGTTCGTTGCGCAGTTCCATATCCGTTCTTGGGTCGGCGTACGCGATTCCGACGTCCTCGGCGTGGTGACGCGTCCCGTGGAAGAGGCTAAGCACGCGGTTGCGCTGGCTAACCGGTTGGGTGTCGGTAACGCCAAGGCCTTCGGATCGATAACCGAGATGGTTGCTGACCCTGCCATCGATGCTGTGTGGATCTGTGCACCAAACTTTGCGCGCATCGAGATAATGGAGGAGATCACGGAGGCAATCGTCTCCGGGAAAGGGGAACTGCTGGGCATTGCGTGCGAGAAGCCACTGGGCAGAAACGTGGCAGAAGCCCGCAAGATGCTCGAGTTGGTGAAGCAGGCCGGCGTCCTCGACGGCTACCTGGAGAATCAGCTGTTCTCGCCCGGTGTCGTGCGGGGGAGAGACATCTTGTGGAGCCGCGGAGCGGCCCTTACTGGTCCACCTTATCTGGCACGCTGCGCCGAAGAGCACTCCGGACCCCACATGCCGTGGTTCTGGGAAGGCGAACTCCAGGGTGGCGGCGTTCTCAACGACATGATGTGTCATTCGGTGGAAGTGGCCCGCTGGTTGTTGACCCCGCCCGGTGCCGCGCGCAGTGCTTTGACGCCAGTGAAGGTCTCGGCGCACACATCGTGCTTGAAGTGGCAGCGTCCGCAGTATGCGAAGATCCTGGCTGACAACAGCGGTGGGAAAACCGACTACGTCAATAGGCCGTCCGAGGATTTTGCCCGATCACTCGTAGAGTACAGGGATCAGGATGGCAATGAGCGGGTTGTAGAGGCAACCACATCGTGGTGTTTTGTCGGAGCTGGATTGCGCCTCAGCATGGAGTTGCTCGGCCCGGAGTATTCGCTGGCAGTCAACTCTCTGGACGCGGGTCCGAAGCTGTTCCTGAGCAGACAGGTACAGGGCGACGTTGGAGAGGACCTGGTAGAGAAGCAGAACGCCGAGATCGGGTTGATGCCGATCGTGAGCGACGAGGAGGCTGAGTACGGTTACACCGGTGAGAATCGGCACATGGTGCGATCGTTTCTCGCAGGAAAGCGCCCAACCGAGAACTTCGATGACGGCGTGAACGTGGCCGAACTTCTCATGACTGCCTATATGAGTGCCGAACAGGAGAAGACCATCCCATTCCCTCCGCCGGATTTGGAATCGTTCGTACCGGCGGTGGCACGGGGGAAGTGGAATCCGAAAGCGCGTTGACTATCGGACGCCGCGCGTTGCATACAGAAATGGAGTGTCGTCATGAAGCGATTCGTCGTCTTCATCCTAGGCTTTGCCGTGCTGCCCATGGTGTTGTGGGCCACAGTGCGGCCACAGACGGATCAGGACAAGCCCGGATACGAGCAGATACTCAAGTCGAACAACGGTAGATACTCGAAGCATGGTTGGAACCATTACGGGCCGGGGTATTTCGAGCTAGACCGAGAGACCGGCGTGCTCACGTCACACGGAGGCATGGGTCTCTTGTGGTACTCAGAGAAGCAGTACGGCGACTTTGTACTCGAACTCGAGTACAAGACGGCGAACGCCACCACCAATTCGGGCATCTTCGTGCGGGTGCCGGAGATGCCCACCAGCGACGACTACATCTATCACAGTTTCGAGATTCAGATCGACGATAGTGTCGAAGGGATCCATCATACCGGTGGCGTCTACGATGCGGAGGCGCCGAGCGAGTATCCTGCGAACCCGCCGGGTGAGTGGAATCATCTCGAGGTCACGTTTCAGGGCGATCGCATCAAAGTGGTATTGAACGGCACGCAGACCGTGGATTGGAAAGCTGAGCCGCGCGGCAAGATCACGGACTTCGCGCAACGAGGCTACATCGGGTTGCAGAACCACGACGAGAACAGTGCCGTGTCGTTTAGGAATATCTATGTGAAGGAGTTGTAGGCTAGGTCTAGCGCTAACGCGGTAGACACGTCTGCCGCACGACTTGCTCCGTTAGCAATCCTCCCCTCGGTTTGAGCGTTTGCGTGGATAAGGTCCGGCCCGTACCTTCTCGTGATACTCGTGGCGCGTGGGTTCGGCCTCCCGCCGTCGAGCGCTTCCGAAACCCAATCCAGCCATGGCAGACCTGCCTCCAACCGAGCTGTCACGACTCCTCGGGACCGCGGATGTAGATGCGCGTCAGGAGGCATGGCAGCGCGGATTTCGTAGTACCGTTCCGGTTTACCAGGCAGTAGCCGGACAGTAACAAAGTCGGCGGCACCGCAACGGTGTCCGCCGGCATCAGCCGTCGTCCTTCATTCCCATAGGGCGCTGCCGGCCCAATGAAAAGGCGGCAAAACACCCGGTGCCGAATTGGCAGCCCGTTTACTACTGATAATAAAGGCTTGATTGATGACCACGACGTCCGACGCAGCGGCCGGTTAGCCTCACCGGTCCTATCTCCTTGTCATTCCTTGAGTTACACTATCTGCGCG
>JARRLJ010000030.1:3758-13161 GCA_037387025.1 Gemmatimonadales bacterium | reverse complement strand
GATCAGCCAAGTCCTGAAGCTCGCCGTCCCGCGGTAGCTATCGAGCCGCCTGAAAGCCCGAAAAAAAGTCTCCTGCACCAGGTCATCGACATCCTCTCCGCCACCGGATGCACCCAGGTAACGGGCCACGGCATGGCCGTGACGCCTCACCAGCTCCGCTGCCGCGGCTTCCTCTCCACCCCGCCAGGCTTCGATGAGCTGCGCATCGGTTACCTCTTGAGAAGGTTCAGCCAACGCCACACCAAGATAGACGGGTCATCGGGGCGAATGTTAAGGAAGTCCGGGATCCTTGCGCCAATCATGAAGTCACCTTAATATTCGAACGAACGTTCGAAAAATACAATCCTATGTCAGCATTACCATACGATGAACGCCTCGATCACCTGCTGAGAGAGGCCTCCCGAGTCTTTGCCACCCAGGGCTACCACGCCACCTCGATGCGCGATCTTTCCAAAGCCACCGGGATGAGTCTCGCCGGCATGTATTACTACGTCCGCTGCAAAGACGAGCTGCTGTTCCAGATTCAAGAACGGTGTTTCACCGGGGTGCTGGAGGGTGCCCGGGAGGCTGCGCGCGAGGGAACAGACCCGGCAGACCGAATTGAACGACTGATAGGCCACCATGTGACGTTTTTCGCCGAACACATGAGCGAGATGAAGGTCCTATCTCACGATGCGAGGAGTCTCACTCACGAGCGGCAGGCTGCAATCGACGCTATCAAGCGACAGTACGTAGACCTGCTGGTGGATCTCATTGGCGACGCGCAACCGAACGGCAGCAGTGTAAACAAGAGTGTGGCCGCGTACGCCTTGTTTGGAATGATGAACTGGATCTACACCTGGTACGATCCCAACGGTGAGATCCCGCCAAAGAGTCTCGCGGAACAGTTCGCCGCAGTCTTCCTGAAAGGAATAATCAGCGAGACGACTTCTTCAATATCTCACGGAGGGTAGACGCGTATGGCCACCACTGCCACACCGAGCACCGCCGCAACTGAAGCGACTCAAACACTGGTCGAGTATCGCGTCGAAGACGGGCTTGCGATTCTGGAGCTGAACGACCCGCCCGCCAACACCTACACGTACGAGATGATGCTGCAGTTGGACGCCGCCGTGTTGAAAGCGCGGATGGATGACGATGCCCAGGTGATCATCCTGCGAGGTAAGGGCGACAAGTTCTTCTCAGCGGGCGCCAACATCAAGATGCTGTCTGAGGTGACACCGCGTTTCAAGTACTTCTTCTGCCTGCATGCCAATGAAACGCTCAATCGGCTCGAGCACACGCCAAAGCTGGTCATAGCGGCACTAAACGGGCATACGGTGGGCGGCGGCCTCGAGATCGCGATGGCGTGCGACATCCGCTTGGCCCGCAAAGACGCGGGCAAGATCGGACTTCCAGAGGTGAATCTGGGTGTGCTGCCCGGTACCGGCGGCACGCAGCGCCTGTCACGTATCGTCGGCAAGCCCCGCTCGCTTGAAATGATGGTGAAGGGTGAGGTGTTCTCCTTCGAGAAGGCGCAGGAGTGGGGACTGGTCAACGACGTGTACCCCAAGGACACCTTCTGGGATCAGGTGTTGATGTACGCCAAGCAGGTCTGCACGCCGAACAAGGCGGCCAAGGCGGTGGGGAATATCAAGCGTGCGGTCTGCTCCGGCCTGGAAGTTCCGTTCGAGTCGGGCCTGGCAATCGAGCGCGAGCTACAGCAGTTGCTGTTCCAGAGCGAAGACGCCAAAGAAGGTCTGGCGGCTTACGTCGGCAAGCGAATGGCCGAGTTCAAAGGTCAGTGAGTTGAGGACGGCTCTTTTCATCGACAACGAGTGGCGCGTGGCCAGTTCGGGGGCGACGCTCGAGGTCGTGAACCCCGCAACCGAAGAGACCATAGCCGACGTCCAATCAGGTGGCGACGCCGATGTTGACGCGGCGGTGAGCGCCGCTCGCGCGTGCTTCGAGAGCGACACCTGGCGCAAACTCCCTCCGCGAAAACGAGGTGAGTTACTGTATCGCGCCGGTGAACTCTTGGTCGAACGACGCAACGACATCGCCCGGCTGGAGACGCTGCAAAACGGCAAGCCGCTGTTCGAGTCGAAGATCGATGTCGCGATGACCGCCGAGACACTCAAGTACTACGCGGGTTGGAGCGACAAACTCAGCGGCGATGTCCTTCCGGTCAACAGTGGCGACTTCGTCTACTCTCTACGCGAGCCGGTTGGCGTAGTAGGCGCGATAGTACCCTGGAACTTCCCGCTGAACCTGGCGAGCTGGAAGGTAGCTCCGGCATTGGCTGTCGGATGCACGGTGGTGCTGAAGCCGGCGCCGGAGACTCCGCTCACCGCTCTGGCCCTCGCCGAGATATTCGAGGAGGTCGGCCTCCCGGGTGGAGCCCTCAATGTGGTGCCGGGCGACGGGCCGACGACCGGGGCCGCGCTTGTGCGACACCCCGGGGTAGACAAGATCGCATTTACCGGATCCACCGCCGTGGGCAAGCAGATAATGCGCGACGCTGCGGATACGGTGAAGCGGGTAACGCTCGAACTGGGCGGGAAGAGCCCCAACATCATATTTGCCGATGCCGACCTGAAGGCTGCCGTACGTGGCGCACAGAATGGGATCTTCTACGGCAAAGGCGAAGTGTGTGCCGCAGGGTCTCGCCTGTTGGTGGAGCGCTCGGTTCACGAGCAGGTAATAGAGGAACTGGTGTCCCGGGCCAGGCGCATGGTCCCCGGCGATCCTTTGCAGAAAGAGACCCGCCTCGGCGCAATCGCGTCGCGCAAGCAACACGAGAAAGTGCTCTCCTATGTGGAGTCGGGTAAGAAAGAGGCCAACCTCGTTGCGGGTGGCAACGCCACACAGGTGGACGGCAAGGGGTTCTTCGTGGAAGCCACGGTGTTCGATAACGCGCGACCCGGCATGAGAATCGTCGACGAGGAGATCTTCGGACCGGTGTTGTCGGTCATATCATTCGACGACGCTGAAGAGTGTGTCCAGCTCGCCAACAATTCGGAGTACGGTCTAGCGGCCGGAATTTGGACGGCAGACATCAACAGGGCTCTCAAGACAGCCCGCGAGATAAGAGCGGGCACCGTGTGGATCAACACCTACAATCTCTACGACCCGGCGGCACCGTTCGGCGGATACAAGGCCAGCGGCTTCGGTCGTGACCTGGGACGTGAGGCGTTGGACGGGTACACCGAAGTCAAGACGGTTTGGGTGGGACTGAAGTGAGCACAGGGAAAAAAGTGCGGTCGAGCTCGGACGAGGAAAGTGACCAACTGTCGTTGGACGTACCCGCAAGTCCACGACGGAAATCGGGAGGGGTTGAAATGAGGGATGCGTATATAAGCGCCGCGGTGCGCACGCCCGTCGGGCGTCACGGCGGCGCTCTGGCAAACGTGAGACCGGACGACCTCGCGGCCATGGCGTTAAAGGCAGCAGTGGAACGAGCGAACTTCGATCCCGCACGCCTGGACGACGTGATTCTGGGATGCACGAACGGGGCCGGAGAGGACAACAGGAATGTAGCCCGCATGGCTTCACTGCTGGCGGGCTTTCCCGTCGAGGTGCCCGGACAGACCGTGAATCGGCTGTGCGGTTCGGGACTGCAGGCGGTAGCGAGTGCAGCCCACGCGATCAAAGCAGAAGAGGGAGACGCCATACTGGCCGGAGGAGTGGAGAGCATGACACGCGCTCCTTACGTGATGCTGAAACAACCCGCCGGATGGCACCGACGACCACCGGAAACAGCCGACTCGACCCTGGGTTGGCGCTTCGTGAATCCGCGCATGCGAACCGAATGGACGATCTCGCTCGGAGCCACCGCCGAGCTGGTAGCCAAGCAGTATGGCATAACGCGAGAGGAGCAGGATGAGTTCGCGTGTCGCAGCCAGGAGCGCACCCAACGGGCGCTGGAAGACGGCGTGTTCGACAACGAGATCGTTCCGGTTCCGGTGACCGCACCCGACGGCACCGATGTGAACTTCTGCAAGGATGAACACCCTCGTGCCGGAGTGACCAGGGAGAAACTGGCGCAGCTCAAGCCGGCTTTTGTCAGCCAGGGCGGTACGGTGACCGCCGGCTCCTCGAGTGGCATCAACGACGGCGCAGCTGCTCTACTGGTGGTGGGTGGTACGTCCAGAGGTCTGGGCGGCGCGGAACCGCTGGCGCGCGTCGTGGGAACAGCAGTAGCCGGAGTCGATCCTTCCACGATGGGGATCGGTCCTGTTCCCGCTACACGCAAAGTCTTGGAGCGAACGGGACTAGGCGTGAACGATCTCGATCTGGTGGAACTCAACGAAGCATTCGCCGCTCAGGCGATCGCCTGTATTCGTGAACTCAAACTGGATCCGGAGCGAGTCAATCTGTACGGCGGAGCGATTGCTCTGGGACACCCTCTGGGATGTACGGGAGCCAAGATATTGACGACGCTCGTTCATGCGCTGAACCGAGTAGGAGGCAGGAACGGATTGGCGACCATGTGTATCGGCGTGGGTCAAGGAATCGCCGTGGTGGTGGAGCGGTTGTGAGTACGTACGAGAACGTTCTCGTATCGAACACGGACGGCATCGGGCGCATCACGCTGAACCGGCCCCACAAGCTCAACGCATTTGCAGGAACGATGCGAGAAGAGGTGGCGGCCGCGGTGAGACAGATGGCGGGAGATGACTCCATCAGAGTGCTCGTCGTCACCGGCGCAGGACGGGCATTCTGTGCCGGCGCAGACGTTGAGTACATGAGAAGACTCGTACAGGCGGGAGACGTGGATTCGCTCAAGTTGCTCGTCGAGGCGGGTCGCGAAGTCGTCACGGCCATCAGAGCTACCGCCAAGCCCGTCATAGCCAGTATCAACGGTCCCGCGGCTGGCGGCGGAGCGAACATGGCACTCGCATGCGATTACCGAATCGCATCAGACCGCGCCTCCATCGGCCAGACGTTCACCCGCGTAGGTCTACACCCCGACTGGGGTGGCACATACCTGCTTCCGAGAGTGGTGGGACAGAGCAAGGCGTTGGAACTGATGTTCTCAGGTGAGATGGTCGACGCGGAGGAAGCGCTGCGTATCGGAATGTTCAGCGAGGTAGTGCCGCACGACAGCCTCTCAACAGAGACCGACGCCTACGCCACGAGCCTCGCCCGGAAGCCTCCTCTGGCATTGGCCCTGATCAAACGTGCTGTCTACTGGAACGATGGAAAAGAACTCGCCGAGAGCCTGGACATGGAACTCGAGCACCAGCTGCGATGCTTCCAGAGCAAAGATGCAACCGAGGGCCTGCAGGCGTTTCTAGATAAGCGAACTCCAACTTTCCAAGGTCACTAGAGGGGATTTCCATGCGCAAAGTCCACAACTGGGACGACTGGATCGATTACTTCAGCTTCTGGCAGGACTCGATAGGGCTCGACCGAAAGGAGCTACGGGGATTCAACTTCGGGATCAAGTTCGGTGCGCCCGAGGCGGAAGCCATCGAGTTCGGACATTACAGAGGCCAGCGAAAGTGGCCCACGATCATGCATATCCCTGATCAGCGAATCCGCGATGCTCTAATGAACCTGATCGTGTATCAAGGCGACACGGAGTTCGCCTCGGTGGAGCAACAACGCGGCCTTCTGCTCAAACCGCCCAGCGAGTATGACATGCAGGCCATCCTGCGCGTCATGTGCGAAGAGATGCGGCATGGCTGGCAGATGTCCTATCTCTTGTGCGAGCATTTCGGTGATGAAGGGAGACGCGAGGCACAGAAACTCCTCGAACGTACCGCCGACGAGGGACAACGCCTGCTCGGGAGCTTCAACGAGATAGTAGCCAACTGGCTCGACTTCTTTACTTACACGCAGTTCATCGATCGCGACGGCAAATTTCAGCTAAAGATGCTATCCACGTCGGCGTTCGACCCACTTGCACGTTCCATGGGACCTATGCTCAAGGAGGAGAGCTTCCACCTCGGCACGGGTAACAACGGACTCCTCCGCATCATCAAGGCGGGGCGCATACCGCCCGAAGTGATGCAACGTTTCTTCAACAAGTGGGTACCGACCGCATTCGACCTGTTCGGTACCGACAATTCCTCGTCGGCACATTGGGCATACGTCTGGGGCCTGAAAGGACGGTTCGACGAACGCGAGAACGCGGAGGATGCAGACAAGGGAGAACTGAACGACTTGTCCCGCAATCTCTACCGCGAGGAGTGCGTGCGTTTGGTGAATCGCTTGAACAAGTCCATTCCTGATCGCGACCGTTGGCTCAAGATACCGGACATCAGATTCAATCGCCGTATCGGGAGGTGGGCGCACCAACACTACGACATCGACGGCAACGAGCTGAGCGCCGACAGATACGAGGATTATCTGAAGTCAGTGACGCCTTTGGAAGCTGACTACAAGCTGATCGACGACGTCACCAAAGACCCGGGCTGGATCGAGCACCGCTCCGTTCAGAATTGACCTGGGTCATAGCTCATCGCGGCGCCTCTGCGCACGAGGTTGAGAACTCTCTCGCCGCGTTCCGGGCCGCCGCCCAACTCGGCGTGAATGGTGTCGAGCTGGACGTGCACGGAACAAAGGATGGGACCCTGGTGGTGCACCACGATTCGTCGGCGGGGTCTTTCCGCATAGCGGAGACCCGTTTCGGAGAGCTACGGGACCACCAGCTCCCGAATGGTGAAACCATCCCCCGGTTGTCAGATGCACTGTCCACTCTCGGCACCGATGTCGAGGTCTTCGTGGAGGTCAAGGACCTGCGGGCCGAGCACGACGACTCCCTGTTCGCAGTACTGGAAGCCGGCCCCGCTCCCGCTCGTTATCACGTTCACTCCTTCGATCACCGCATAATCAGGCGTCTCAAAGTGAACCGCCCGTCCCTCCCATGCGGTGTCCTTTCCACTGCCTATCCTGTCGAACCGCTCGCGCAGATGCGCGATGCACGAGCAACGGAGCTGTGGCAGGTGAAGGACATGATAGACAAGCAGCTGGTGGAAGCGGTACACGCAGCGGATTACCGCGTCTATACATGGACGGTGGACGAGCCACAGAACATGCGCGAGTTCGTCGCGCTGGGGGTGGATGCGATTTGCACGAACCGGCCCGATGTGGCACGCGAGGTAATCGGTTGAAACGGGTCGCGGTCGTCGGCGCGGGAACGATGGGACACGGAATAGCCCAAGTCGCAGCCACAGCAGGTTACCAAACCTGCATCACCGACACGCAAACCACCGCACTCGACAGCGCCGTCGAGAGAATTGGGCAAAACCTCGAGGGCGGAGTCGAGCGGGGCAAGATATCACGAGAGAGCGCTGACAGAGCACTGGGCTTGATCGATACATGCCCCGCACTGGAGCACGCAGTGCAGGAGGCTCACGTCGTGATCGAAGCGGTGGTTGAGAACATCGATGTCAAGCGGGATCTGTTCCGTACGCTCGACTCCCTCACCGGTCCCGCAACGGTACTCGCCACCAACACGTCATCGCTCTCGGTCGGCGCCATAGCAAGCGCCACGAAGCATCCAGCAAGAGTAGTGGGGATGCACTTCTTCAATCCCGTTCACATCATGAAGCTGGTCGAGATTGTGGTGCATGACGGGACGGATCAGAACACCATCAACGTGGCGAGCATCCTGACCCGCGACATGGGTAAGGAACCGATTCGGGTCCGTGACACGCCTGGCTTCGCATCATCGCGCTTGGGAGTGGTGTTGGCTCTCGAAGCAATGAGGATGGTCGAGCAAGACGTGGCTACCCCCCATGACATCGACAAGGCAATGGAGCTTGGATACGGCCATCCCATGGGGCCGCTCAAAGTGACCGATCTCGTCGGTCTCGATGTCCGGCTGGCAATCGCCGAGTACTTGCATTCCGAACTCGGAGCGGCACACTATCAGCCACCCGAGATACTGCGACAAATGGTCGAGGCCGGTGAGTTGGGCAAGAAGACCGGAAAAGGATTCTACGATTGGCAGTGAGAACGCGGGGTGCCTGAAAACTTGAACGTCCTGGCCGACATCAAAGGCCGAGTCGCAAATCTCACCATCAACCGCCCCGAAAAGCTGAACGCACTCGATTCGGAAACGAGAGCGCAGTTGATCGAGGCGTTGGATGAGATTGCGGGCAACGATAGCGTGCGCGTCGTCGTGCTCACCGGCAAAGGCGAAAAGGCGTTTGTAGCCGGCGCCGACATTGCCGAATTCGAGGGCCGCTCGACCATGGATCAATACGCGGTCATGAAACGGCGCCGGGTGTTCGAAGCCATCGAGTCGCTGCCCAAACCTACCATCGCCGCGGTCAACGGATACTGTCTGGGCGGCGGGTGCGAACTAGCCATGGCTTGCGACATCCGCATCGCGTCCGACAATGCGAAGTTGGGTCAACCGGAAGTGAATCTCGGGATAATCCCGGGAGGAGGAGGAACTCAGCGGCTGCCACGGTTGGTGGGGATGGGCCGCGCGTACAAGCTGCTCTACACGGGGGAGATCATAGCGGCGGATGAAGCGCTGCAGATCGGCCTGGTAGACGAAGTGGTGCCCCAAAGCGAGCTATTGCGGCGCGTGGCAGACCTCGCCACCCGCATCGCGGAGAAGAGCCCGCTCACACTTCGCATCATCAAGGAGGCCGTGAGAGCCAGCGCCCGCGCTCCACTGGACGAGGGAATCCGGTTGGAGACAACGCTGTTCGGACTCGCCTTTTCATCCGAGGACAAGGCAGAAGGCATCGCGGCGTTCCTGGAGAAACGACCGCCGGACTTCAAGGGACGATGACTGAGACGGTCGCCGGCATAACCGATATCCACGTTCACATCCAGCCGTGGCGCCAGCTCAAGCCCGCGGTGGCGGACGTGATGCGAAAAGGTAAAGAGGAGCACTGGGCGCGTCTCGTCCAGCTGATGGAAGATCCCACGGCGTTGATCGAGCTGCTCGACGAGCGAGACATATGGCGCGTGGGACTGATCAACTACCCCAGTCCGGATCTGATGGGTTTCACCGATGAGACCAATCTTTTCGCGGCAGAATACGCCAGCGCCGCACCCGACCGACTGATCCCGTTCGGCGGTGTGCACCCACGATTCACGAAGGACCCAGAGGGACAGGTGGAAGAACTGCTCCAGCTGGGAATCCGTTGTCTCAAGATCCACCCGCCGCACCAACTGGTTCCCGCCAACGCGCACCAGATGGGAATGGAGACCCTGGGACGCATTTACACCCGGGCACAAGAGCGCGGGCTACCGGTGATGATCCACACCGGTACTTCCATATTTCCGGGTGCCCGGTGCAAGTTTGGACGGCCGATGGAACTGGATGACGTTGCGATCGACTTCCCCGACCTCACAATAATCATGGCTCACGGCGGCAGGCCGCTGTGGATGGACGAGGCGTTCTTCATCCTGCGCCGTCACCAAAACGTGTATCTCGAATTGTCAGGGTTCC